>JAUWJS010000046.1 GCA_030607575.1 Candidatus Heimdallarchaeota archaeon
ATATATAACCTCTAAAGGAGTATTGAATCAAGAAGAATTAATCAATGAAATAAATAAAAAATAGAAAGAAAGATTTACTTTCTTTTTCGAATTAAAGTTACAAGAGCTACAAAGCTTATGAAGCCTAAAATTGTTGTAATAATTCCTGGAGCGTCAAGAGTTATTGTATTAGACCCTGTTGGTTCTGTTGGATTAACTCCTTCTTCTGTGACGTAAACGTAAACTGTATCAGTATTGACATTTCCATAGGAATCTTTCACTTCAATTTCAAAGACCCATGTTCCTAGTGTTAAAGTACTCAAAGAAACATTAACATTGAAGTTGTTTATAGCCCATGGTAAATCGACAATTATAGAACCATTCTGTGTAACTAGGTAGCTAGATGGATTATCATCGGAAATAGTCCAAATAATTTCTTTGTTTTCTCCCGGTTTCATGTAGATATCTGCGGGAGTACTTACAGTAGGCGGTGTTGAGTCAAGGGAATATGATGCATGAATTATGAGTTCTTTATATGATTCATATCCTTGTGTATCATTCGCAAAAATACTAACTAGATAATCACCAGGAGAAACAATATTAGTATGAAGGTTTAAACCTAGGGTTTCACCATAAATCCATGTGCCATCAACAATAAGAGTTCCATCTAATTTAAACTCAAACCAGTCACAATCATAATTATCATCAGTCAAAGTCCAATAGAGAGTCTCAGTTGTACCTATCTCGTACCAATAGTCACCAAAAGGACCGTTTATCTGAGGCCAATCAAGTCTTTGATCAAACAACATTAATCTGTACTCTACAACATGAGATACATCAAAATAATCCGTTACTACAAATTTCAGCTCATAGACATCACGACTAGCTGGTAGGTCACCTATATGTACATCATAGAAATAGTGCCCTGCTGTCATCCCTATTAGAGTTTCAATATACTTACCATCTAGGTAAACATCTATGTCCATTAATGAGGAATCAAATAACCAGAAATATGCTGTTACGTAATCACTATAACCTGTTATGTCGTAATTAAACATCCAATCCCATTCGAGACCAGGTAAATTAGCATCGGAAACAGGATCTAATCCTGCATTGGTATCGATTAAATAGTAATGTAATTCATTATGCCAACTGTCAAAGTAATGTCTTGTCACATTTGTTCCTACAGTAGAACTGTAAACAGAGTCAAAGTCTGCCCAATATTGTGAATCATAGATATATTCTACTTCAAGTAAAAATCCAGTAGCAGTATCAATATAGTATGTATAATCATATGAATAATCATAGTATTCATCATAAAATATGTCTATGTATGAATAGCTGTTGACACCAGCATCGCCAAAAGAATATGTATAAACATCAACAGTATACATATTTGATATTCCATTAACAGTATATGATTTACTTGTTGTTGAGTCGTATGAAGAAGACCCAAAACTATACATGATGTCAAGATTTAGAACTGGATTGTAGTGCATGAAATATTCAATGGTCGAATATCCATCATTCATAAGTTCGTTATAAGACCCACTTGAACCAAGAAACCAGCCTGGTGAAAAATAGTCGTAATAATAATAATCCCAATAATCATTTCTGTAAGTATCTTGAAAAGACATAGTATGTCGTAGTTCATAGTCAGAAGCAAAAGCTAATGCTATGCTATAGCTATGTAATTCATATGAAGTAAATTCATTATGGTTCATGTCCCAATAAGAATTGTATGTAGGGGACATATCAGTTTCAAATAGCAGTTGATAATTATAGTCACTAATGTGGCTATAATCTGCATAATATAAGAGCTGATCATCTGTAGATAAAGACTGGTAAGCATTTACAGGGTTTACGTTAATTAAACCCCCAACAAAAAAAATAATTAATAAATTTGCGCAAATAATATATCCTATACCTCTTTTCAAGGTTGAACACCCTAATAGATTCTTAGTCCATTTATATATATAAAACGATAGATGAAGGAAAGTATGTTAAAATAAAGTGTTGCTTCACAAGAAGAAAAAAAAGGAAAGAATTACTATTTCTTCTTATAATAATAAGCTATTAAACCTATTGCAGCTAATCCTAGAACTATACCAGCAGTAGGAAAAGGTATTACAGAACCAAATTTGATCTCACCAGGTATAAATTCATATTTCACTGAGGAATCTTCTTCTATTATTTTTATAAGAAAACCTGTTTCTATATCATAGAATGCATTTACTTCAGTTGCATCCCACATACCAAATAGAGAAGTTCCAACATATTTAACCTGGATTGTATCATATGATTCACTAAGCGAAGATGTAACAGCTGGTTTTCCTACTACATTACCTAGAACATTATTGTAATTCACAGTATCGCCAATGTTTGCAATTGGAGATATAGCCAAAAGAGTCCATTCATACTCGATAGAGAGAAAATATTCTAAACAAGAGAAGTAGTTAATATACCCAGATAAAGTTGAATAAACTGCAAGTGAAGCACTTCCCAAAATATATGATGTTCCATTTGCAAAAGTTACTTTTGTGTTGTTAATGTCCATCATCTCAGAGATTTTTGTATAACCTAGAAGTGATATTTCAACGGATTCTGTAGCATTAGCAAAATATATTCTAGCCATAGGCAAGAAGGTAGTCCGGTTATCATAAAAAACGAGATGAGTCATTTCAAATTTGGATGTATCTGATAGAAATCCTGGATAAGAGGAATAAAAGTCAGGTTGCAAATCTTGTGCAATACTTATCTGAATAAGTTTTTCGCTAGTATCTGCAGTTGTGAAGATATTTTCTACTGTAATAGTTGTATATGAAAAAAGTTCATCAGTAAGTGTTGAATTACTTACAAACACTTTACCTTCAATATAGCTACCATTTTTGACTTCTAGTTGATCTGATATTAAAACCCCTTTTGTTAAGTCTGCAAACATTATTGAGCACACTAAAAGACTCAATAATGCTATTGATAATTGTGTTTTTTTATTCATTGCAGTAGTTAATATTGAATTTCCTATAAAAGAATGTTTTGTAAAAAAAGAAAGAAGGGAAAATTATTTACTCCTTCTTTTTCTAACAATTAAAGCTAGAGTGCTTAAAACAGTTAAAGCTGCAATAATAGCTGTTGTTGAGAAGGGAATTCCTACAACGTTCTTAACGTCACCAGGGATGAATTCAACTTTATCTGAACCAAAGGTTTCTATTGTTTTCAGAATTAATCCTGTCTTTGCATCATAAAATACTTCTAATGCGGTTGTAGTATCAAAAGCTAATCCATAAGTTGGTACAAGATACTCCACATGGATTGTATCAAACGATAAACCGGTTGAAGTTATTACAGCTGGCTTATCAAGTACTATCCCTAGATCTGGATCATAGCTGACAGTATCACCAACATTTGCAAGAGGTGAGATAGCTAAGAATGTCCATTCCCAATAAGTTGCAAAAATGCCATTGAAAATAGCCCAAGCAAAAACCCATTCGCCTAAAGCTACTTGTAGAGCACTAGAAACATCCCCATAGATATAGGAAGTACCATTATTGAAAGTAACCTTAAGATCATCTACATCCATCATACCAACAACTGTTGTGTTATGAAGAGTAGTCATTGTTACTCCAAAAGTATTATTTCCCATGTATAATGTCCCTGCGGGAAGAATATCTGTTCTGTTTGTTTTGACTATAACATGAGTCATTTCAACAGAATTAAAATCGCCAAAAACCAAATAATCTGTATTATGGTTGATGAGATCATAAGCTACTTTCACTTTAAAGAGACTATCACCTGTATCTGTTGCCACAAAAGCATCTTCTACGGTGATATTAACATAACCTAAAAGATGATCAGTTAAAGTAGAATTTGTGTAAAGGAGCTTTCCATTTACATAAGTCCCCACAACCAAATCAAGCTGATCTGAAACTAAGATTGCCTTAGAAACGTCAGCTACGTATATTGAAGTTATAAATAATCCCAATACAGCCAGTGTCAAAATTGTTTTTTTTCTATTCATTGTAATTAGACATATTGGGTTTTTATTTTAAGAACTTTACGAAAGCGAAGGTATGGAGTGTATTACTTAGTTTCGGAAAAAATAAAAAAATTATTATCTCTCCTTGAGATAATATACTGCTAAATGGCTTATTACCCCTTTGAAAGATCTGATGTTATTATTGGTGCTACTAAGAATCCCAGAATAAAGAAAGATATAATTGTCTTTTTTCTCAAAGTGATACATCCTATGGAATTCTTAGTAAAAGAATTTTGTGTATGTTTCTCTAAAACTTGCTGCGTTCTACTTCTTTTCCCTTTAGCTTTGTTTCCAACATATATCGTTCTAATTGTTCATAATTTTGAGAAACATCCATATCTAAACCGAAACCAAGATCTTCAATGATCATCCAACCCATTTTGATTTTGAAAGATAATTCTATTACCCTAATGGCATCCTCTAGTTTTGCGAACTTTAGAATAATCTTTAATAACTTACTCCAGGTTGCAGGGCGTCTGAAAACATACCAAGCTACTGCCCAAAATGATCTCTTTCTTCTTAAAATACTTATATCCTCAATTATTTTTTGTCCTTCAACAATTCCCCTTGCACTGAAGGACATCATCTCACCTGGAAAAACTTGATAATCACGAAAATTGCCTGTTACTCTTCCTGCATCAGGAAACCATTTTTCAGATAATTCATAAGGGACTAAAGGCAAAACAAAATCATAACCTTCCATTTCAGAAAGTTGACTCAAAAATTCATCAATTCTTTCTACAGTTATTGCAGGTGTATCTGCCATACATACAACATAGTCATCAAATTCTTTCCCTTGTGCTTTAAGATATTCATACCCAGCAAGATATTTTTCATGTAAATCTGCAAAGAAATCTACAGGAACATATTCTACTTGATCGCCAAAATCAATGTCTTCTCTAGATACCCCTAACGCGTATATCCCTTCAACATATTCAGATTTTACTAATTCCTCTACAACCCATGCAATAACAGGTTTCCCAAGAAAGGGGAGAAGACATTTCCCTTTGTACTTTTCTTCTGGGTCTAGTACTTGCATTATTTCTCTTCGGATATTTTTGTCTCTTCCAGACATTAACAAAATGGGAAATTTCTTCTTCATGATATTTATCCACCTATAAAAAATGTGGCTATCTTTTTAAATAGTCCATTGCAACGATTGTGCAAAGTACTCCACAGTCCGTTTAGAAGCATTTATATGACATAATGAAAAGACGCATCTAATGCTTCCGGGTACTCTCTCTATTATCTTCTTTGGGATAGAATTTTTTATATTAGTTGCTGTTATTATCTTCAATAGGAATCATCCATTTTTTTGGTCAATCGCATCAATGTTGGTTCTATTACAGTTATATCAACTAGCCGAATTTCTTATCTGTATAGGTGTAAATGAAAACATTACAGGAAAAATAGCTTACACAATCATTACTTTTCTTCCACCTTTAGGATACTTTCTTAGTTCTAAAGTAGTTGGATGGAAATTCCCAGATTATTGGATAGGGTTCGCAGCAGCTACAGGTTTTTCGTTATATTATATAGTTACTCCAGGATCAGTAGGTCTTGTTAGTTGTAATCCTTTTTATGCTGTTTACTCCGTCCATCATGCTTTTTACTATGGTATATACTATATGGGCATCTTAGTTTATAGTATATTCTTTCTTGCTGCTCACTTAATTTTTCGCAGAAGCAAGGTTGACAGAAAATCCAGTTTATTTGTGCTGTTAGGTTATCTATCTTTTCTGGTTCCTATGTATTTAATGGTCTGGGTGGATAGTTATTTTGCAAATAAAGTAACTAGTATTATGTGTAAGTATGCTCTCTTGCTTGCAATAATTTTAGGAGTATTCTCATTTATTAAACCTAAAATTTTAGAAACTCAAATAATGGAAAAAAAAGTTGAATAAACCTTACTTCTTATCTGGTTTTAACTTGGTTTTTGATACATATTTTTCTAATCTTTCATGATCTTGAATCAAATCCATATCATATCCAAAACCTAGATCGTCTATAATTACAATATCTGCTTTACAGTCGAATGCGATTTCAAAAATACGAATGCCATCTTTTACTGTAGCTCTTTTAAGGAATACTTTAATTATTTTTAACCAAGTTCTTGGTTTCTTAGCTATGAACCAAACAACTGTCCAGAAAGATCTTTTTTTCCGACTATCAGAAAATTGTCGAATAGTATCTTCACTAGTTTCAATTGCTCTGTAACTTAAAGCAAAAATGTCACCAGGGAATAAACTATAATCTTTAAAATGACCTACTGTCCTATCAGGTTCAGGAAACTCAGCTTCAGCTATTTCTATTGGAACGACTCCCCAAAGAAAATCATAATGATCCTTTTCAGACACTACTTGAAGAAATTCATCTATGCTTTCTATCTTGACAGCAGGAATGTCCGAACCACACATTATTACCATATCATGGTATCTTCCCCTTTCTATCAAATAGTCAAAACCGACTCTATACTTGTCATAAACCTCAGCTGTTGTTTCAACAGGAATGTATTCTAAATTTCCTTCCAGTTTAAGGTCTTCCTCAGAAAGCCCTAAAATATAGATTTGCTCAACATATTTCGATTTTTCCAGCTCATCAATAACCCATTGAATAATAGGTTTTCCCAAAAGATCCAGCTGACATTTTGATTTATATTTCATTTCTGGATCCAAAACTTGCATAATTTCTCTTCTTTCTTTATCTCTTCCTGCCATGAGGAAAACCGGATATTTTTTCATTCTTTTTTCACAATCCCAATTATTCTAATTACATTTTTGTTTTCTTAACATAATCTTTCAAACGTTCATAATCTCCAGGTAAATCCATATCTAAACCAAGACCTGGATCATCATAAATAGGTGCTGCAGCATTAAGTCGAAAAGCTCGACGAAAAGCAGTTATCGCATCATCTAGAGTACCCTTCCCCCGAGCGATTTTGATTAATTTTGACCAAGCTAAAGGTCTTCTAGCAATATATCTTAGAAAGGGTCCCAGTGACCTCTTCGTTCTTAACCGCATAAAACTATCAATCACATTCCCATATTTCTTGATAGCCTTTGAGCTAATCATCATTAATTCACCTTGAATTGCATTAATATCTTTTAATACTGCAAGGCCTCTACCTGAATCTGGAAAAACTTCTTCAATAGTCTCTTTAGTAATCAAAGAGAGGATGAAATCAAGTTCCTTATTTACCTGTACAAAATTTATAAATGATTCAATAGTTTTAACTTTGATTCCAGGACAATCACTACTACAGAAAATGACATAATCATTGAATTTTCCTTGTTGTTCCAAATAATCGAGACACGCATTGAATTTCTCAGCAAGTGTTGATTTGAGACTAATAGGGACATAATGAACATTACCTTTTATATCAATATCCTCTTTTGTTAGTCCAAGAATATATATTCCCTCTACCATAGAAGATTTTTGAAATTCTTCAACAACCCATTCTATTACAGTTTTACCATGTATCGGAAATAGCATTTTGGCTTTATACTTTCCTTCAGGATCTAATTCCTTCAAAAATTCCCTTTTTTCTTCATCTCTTCCAGCAAATATCAAAATCGGTAATTTCATCTTATCCCTAATATAATTGCACTACTTGTTTTTTACTGTTTCAGTGAAACGATTTAAATGTTACCGTGAATATTGCATTACGACCTAAACAATTCTTCATACTAAAAATTATTTATTTTTGGCTTTAAAGAACTTGAATAAACACAGTTTATATAAAAAATGACGACAGCATGATGGATTGAGTCTCCATCATACTTATCACCTTCGGGGGGTGTTTTTTTTCCTACACCCCTATTTTGATTTCATAACAACCAAGCTTACATACCTCAATGAATCGCTGCTAATAGAGATTTCATCTAACTATGATCTAAAGTTATTACTACAGTTCCCTTTTTGTGTCCTTTTTCGACATAGCTATGAGCTTTGGCAATCTGTTCTAAAGGATAGCGTCTATCTATGGCCGATTTTATCTTTCCCGCCTCAATAAGTTCTTTGAGGAAAATTAAATCTTCAGTCTTTACGCTTGATATCCCACTTTTTACTTTCATTGAAGTCCATAGACCTCGAACAAGATGTGACGGCTTCATAACAGCTCCAAGATAGAATCCTTTTTTCTTTAGCGATCTTTTACAATCTGAAAACGAACTCTTGCCTACTGTGTCAAAAATAACATCATAGGTCTCACCGCTTTTGGTAAAATCTTCTTTAGTGTAATCAATGACCTTATTGGCTCCCAGAGATTTCACCAATTCTAAATTCGTGGTACTGCATACACCGGTAACTTCTGCCCCAAAGGACTTGGTAAGCTGTACCGCAGAAGTACCTAACGCTCCAGAAGCTCCATAAATAAGAACTTTTTGTCCGCTTTGGATATTTGCTTTTTTAAGAAAATACAATGCACTAAGTCCCCCAAAAGGAACAGCGGCGGCTTCATCATAGGTCATATTGGCTGGTTTTAGTGCCACCACCCCGTCTTCAGGCAGACTTATGTACTCGACATAAGTACCCATACTGATACCAGTAGATCCAAAAACTTTATCACCTACTTTAAATAACTTTACATCTTTGCCTACTGCTTCAATTTCCCCAGCTAGATTCGACCCTAGTATTGTTTTTTTTGGTTTTCTGAGACCTACAGCTATTCTTGAGATGGGCCATAAAGGCAGTGTCTTTCTGTTGGCACTTCGAACTCTCGCGTCTCCTGATGTTACTGTTGTCGCATGTACTTTTACCAGTATTTCATTGTCCTTGGGAGTAGGTTTTTCTAATTCTTTGAGCTGAAGAACATCCGGTGTACCGTATTTTTCATATACAATTGCTTTCATTTGTATTCCTCCTTATTTGATTTTGTGATCTTACGAGTAATATGTGATTTTTCAACTAATAAACATATCGCAGAGTAATGGCACATAGCTCAAACTTTGTATAAGATAGACCCTGAATTCAATTTTCATCAAATGGGATATACCGCTGCATGGAGAGCTTATGAGCAAACAAAAGATATCTATGCAGCACAAAGATTACTCAGACATTCAAGCCCTGTTGAAACAGTTAGATATCTCAGAGTTCAGAAAGAGCAAATGTTATCACATCAAAAGGAACAAATGAGTGTTATATATGGCAATGTGAGCATCTAATGGACACCGTTTATATTCACGGAAACAATACAAATTGTTCAGTGAAACCTTACAAATTCTTATCATTAGCTTATTCCTTCGGTAAAAGGAATATTTTTTGTTCTGCTTACAAATTCTTTGATTTTCATGTAGTCTTCAGTTAAATCAATGTCCATGCCAAAAGCCGCATCATAAATGATTGCTGCCTTGACTTTAACTTTCCCTATTATTTCAAGAAGTTTTTCTGCTTGTGCTAATGTCATTCTGCCTAGAAGAAATCTAATAATTAATGGCCATGTTCTTGGTTTTCTAAGTACAATCCTGATAATAGGAGTTAATGCACTACCTTTCTTTTCTCTGTTTTTCTTTCTAATTCTACGTCTTCCACTTCCAGTTTCATCGATAATCTTTTGACCAGTTCTAATTCCTTTTTCACTCATACCATACATTTCTCCGGTAGAGAGATTTATATCCTTGAATTTAGCTACGACTCTCTGATGATCAGAAAATGCTTCTTTTGTAACATCCTCAGGTATAACAGATTGAATAAAGTCATAATCTAGATGCTTGTCAAGTATTTCAAAAAAATCATTTATTGGCTCCACTGTAAGGCTTGGTGTATCTGAAGAAGAAACTGCAAACATACCATCTTCTATACCTAGTGATCTGGCATACTCCAGACCTGCAAGTAGTTTCTGCCCAAAAGTTGAAATCAGTGGAATCGGTACATAATGGACTGGAAAGTCAAATGATGCCATCTCTTTTTGAATGCCTAAAAGGAATATTTCTCCACAATAAGGAGACTCTCTTAAAGCTTCTAATTGCCAGTCTATAATTCTCTTACCTAAGAAAGGTAAGAGAGCTTTAACTTTATACTCATCATTTGGGTCTAAATCTTCCAAAACTTCTCTCTTTTTCTCATCTCTACCACATAGAACAAAGATAGGATATTTCTTTACCATATCATTAACCAGATTCTAACATGAAAAACTTATTTAAAAATAATTCCGTGGGATGATTAGGTTGTTTTAAAGAATAATTGCCACACCCAATCAACAAGAGTATGAATGAGTATAGCAGAAAACAGACCTCCTTTCCACCAGCATATACCGTATGCAATTCCAGCAATAGATGCAAGTAGAATATAGACCCAAATAAACTCTGGAGAAGTATTATTCCAATGACTTATACCAAAGATAACAGAAGCGACAATTAGGATGCCCCACTTCCAATATTTGAAATACTTCCCATCTTTCTTAACAAGACGTTGAGTGAGTTGATGCTGGATAACTCCTCTTGCAATTAATTCTTCTGGAAGGGCAATTGTCAACCAAATACCAATAAAAGAGACAAAAATCATTGGCACATCAGAAAAATTAGGAGCCCATTCTAGAAAGTTAGTTAATAGTCCTATGGGAATTGAAATAATTGCAAGAATAGCACTCAAATTTAAAGCATATAAAACTCCTTTTTTCGAAGGTTTCCAGTTGGTTTTTTCTTCAAACTCATTAAGCTGAATTGAATAGAGTAAGAGAATAAGTGAACTTACCCATAATGCGTTAAAATTGTACTCAGAAGAACTAAAACCTGAGAGAGTATCAGAAGTGAATCTTCCATCAAAACCAATGGCAAACAGCACTACAGCTGCTATATGAAATAGGAAATCAAATCTGAAATTCTCAAAAAATACTGGAATAATAAATAGAATTGTAGGTAGAAAATACCAAATTAGGTAGGAGTTAATTGCTTGTTTGAATTCAATTGCATAAATCCAGTTAAGTAAAGGGAGGAACAACAGTATACTAGAGGAGAGTATATAGTAGAGATATTTTTGCTTTAATAGATCTATCACATACTTGTTAACAGGAGGAATAAGCAGAGCAAAAATTACTGTTAAGAAAGTAAATGCTAAGATACTGAAAATTATATTCTGCCCTAACATAAGTTGAGGTTCAACTATTGCTACTAGTGCTGCTAGTAGAGCTGAAACTAATAATATTGAAGCTAAGGTGAAGTAGAATTTCTTCTTATTATCAATCATTTATTTTTTCTTCCCAACAGATGCTAAATAAACGACAAACTGTTCATCTTTGCCAAGCTTAAGTAAATCGTTGAAGATTTCATCATGAAAAGCTGCAATTGCACAAACACCAGAGTTAATGTTTTCAGCTGCTAAATAGAGATTTTGGCAAACATGTCCAGCATCGATGTGGATATACCTGTAACCTCGTTCAACATATCTCCAGAACATTCGATAAATATCTGCAACCCAGATAAAGGTAACTGAATCATTTTTCACCATCTTTTGTCCATATGCAGCTTCAACCACTTTGTCATCTATTCCTTCTTCAAGAATATATTCAACTAGTTTGTGTTCCAAAGCTATATATCTATAGATTCCTGGTTCAAGGTCTTTGATATTATTAATCAACAAAAAAGTTTCAAATGCATGTCTAGCTCCAGCTGAAGGGACATTTCGGAGTGTAGCATAATTTTTTCCATGAATTTCCTTGACTCCTTGTGTTGTCCATAACAACCAAGAGAGTTCCATCAAAGTAAGAGGTTCATTTGAATATTTTCTAACACTTTTTCTTTCTTCAATTGCTTTTCTTAAATTATAATCTTCTATTTCTAACTCTTCAGGTTTGGGTAGATCTATACTTCTCATCTTATGAGCATATTCCATCTCAAGAGGAGGTTGGGGAAGTTTTTGCCTTTGATCAGAGTTGGAAACAAATTTATATTGGGTTTTTTTCATGAATTCTTTGCCAATGTGATCCATTTTCATAACTCCTATTTAGTGAGAAATTAAAATTACATTCTCTTAAATATATTGGGGAAAAGGAATAGATTTTTGAATAAAAAATTCACTTGTATGATGCAACAATCATTCCGTAGTATTCAGGACATCCATAAACACACAAATCATTTTTTAGATCTGAAACTTCTAAAATCCCTAACAAAATTAGCATTTGCCAAAAACTATCAGGTTTTGCTTGGTCTATGAATTCTGGTGAGAGAGTTAATATTTTATCCAATTCATTCTTTTGAATCAACTCAGTTATCTGATTATCAAAAACCTTGGAAGCGGGATGATAACCGTAAGGTCCATCTGGATCATGCGCATGACCATGATCGCAACTAGCGATATAAACTGATTTGATTTTGTTATTGACACATACTCCATTCATCATCTTCCCAAAATCAACTAGATTAGACCAGGGTATTTCTCTAGATGGAGTGATCAAGACAACAGGAGGAACATCTTTCTTGTTTTGTTTGTAAATCTCATTTACATACCAAAGCGGAATCATTGTCCCCCAATCCATTTTCATAGATGAATATTCTCCATCTGCAGCTCCATAGTTAACAGCCACAATTGGCAAATCCATCATTTTCGCTCTTTGATATATAAGATTGGATGTATTCCTGTCTATTTTGTATTTTAATTCTGCTTTCTTTGTTTTTTCATCATTCCACCAAATTCCTTCAATCCATTCTGAGGTGATTATACCAATTTGTCTATCTATCCTCAGATTATGTGGAGAAGCAATAAAGATTACCTGTGGATCAGCTTCATAAATTTCTTTAGCAACAATTTTCATAGCCTCAATGAGTTTTTTCCATTCATCATTAGGACTAGGATAAATTTCTTCGATTAAATTGAAACCATGTGGTAGAATAGTTGAGTAATTGATAACCATATAATTTATCGAAAAATGAACAATTCTTTAGTCTTTTCCTAAAACTATGTAAGTTTAGTTTAGCACTAAAGCCTTCGTTGTCATTCTTAATGTGCTATTCTGCCATAAAATCTCTAGATTAAAATCTAGTATTACTTCACTGATTGTATTCTCAACAATGTTAAGATCCATCATACTGTTTTCTTGCCCAAACATATTGAAAGACAAAACCACAAAATCCTTTCCTTGTAGTTCAAAGTAGAAGAGATCCTCGTTTGTTTGTACTAGTATTGTTGTATTAAAGGAAAACTGTATGCCTGAATATTCAGCAGCTGTAAGGTTACCAGATTTTAACAACTGTGTTTCACTCAGACCATCTAGAATATCAAATACATCATCACTGGTGAAGAAAACTGAATTTCCTGCTTTTTTACCTAGAAGTTGTATTTCAATGATATCAATCCAGATTCTTTGAACCGAAGTAGAAGCAGGGGAAGCCTTTATTCCGAAGTCAAGAAATGCTAGTAAAGTACTATTATCTTCAGTGAAATCGCTTTCAAAATAAAGCATCAAAGTTCCTTCGTTTTGAATTATAGGAAAGAGAGGGGAATTTAAGAAATCATCTAAAATCCGTGTATGATCTCGAATCGTCAAGGGTGTTGCTATTGATCCGCTTATTATAACTAAACTAATTATCAGAACTGTTAGTTGATTTCTTTTATCCATGTACTCGCACTTTCCATATTAGTATTGTTTTTCTTTTTTATTATGATTTTTATTCAGTTAACTAAAGTTGTCGTTTTGTTTTTCTAAACTGTAACTAGAAGGTAAATATAATCTAACAGTAACAGTGAAGCTGCAATAAGTATGGATTCGTAGTTTTTACGTTTAGCAGTGATAGATATTCCTTGAGCAATTAACAATGTAGACCATAGTTTACAAATTATGAATAAAATTGTCAAGAGAATGCTTCCCCATTGAGGAACTGTTACATCCGCTAGGAAGATTATTCCTACAGGAATAAGATAAAGAATATAGGGAATTAACCCTATAAAAACACTGATTGATAGTTCAAAGTAATCAAATTTGGTTTTAAGTATCCACAATATCAATGCAATTAAGCCCAGATAAACGTACCAATGAGCTATTGATATGAGAGAATTAACAATTGCTCCTCCTCCGAAAATTGATTCAATTGAACTGAACCTACTGTTAGTTACACCAAATAACCAACAGATCACTAAGAGAAGTATGTGCAATTCGATAAAACTTCTGGTTTTTGTTCCAAGGAAGTAATAAAATATTCCTGAGGGTGCTATTATATTTAGGAAGCCAATAGATTTATCTTCTTCACTACCGGCTACTATATCTGATATCAAAACTTCTTTATCGTGAAATAGCTGAAAATTTATCCTTTTACCTTCTTCATTTAATCTATAGTACTTTTGTTCATCCCTTTCGAGATAGTTTTCTATTTTTTTTAGATGGAAGTATAAACGTCCGTCAGTAAGCGTTAATTCATCTTTTAACATACTGAAAGAAATAGAACCGGATTCTCCAATAACTCTGACCAACTCTCTTCTAATAGTGTTAGAGAATATCTTCAGTTCCCCGAAAGTATCGTCATTATCTTCCATTGTTAGCACAATAGAAAGTTGATACTTATTAATATTTGTTCCACTTCATTACTTACTTTAATTTTCTAAAGTTGGGATATTCAGTTGACTAAATAAGAACCTATTCAAAAAGTGAAGAGTAGTTATACTTGGTGATAAAATGAACCAGAAAGCAAAAATATTTGGTCTAAGCATGATGCTTCTAATGCTAGTAACCTTAACTCAGGTTTCAGCAGATGCAAAAGTGCTTAATTTTGAAGAACAGAATAAACTAGTGACACTCACTTATGATAGTGTGACAATTAAAATCAATGCAGGTGGAATGGTACCTAAATTCCAGTATATTGAAGACAATAGCGATTTTGAATTTAATGTAATGTTCAAATCACTAACTGAATACTTAGATTTCAATGAAGATGGTGTATTCCAATATAATGAAACAAGTATCTGGAAAGATGACCCCAGCCCTCCTATGCCTCCACAACCCAACACTTTATCTCTATCGAGTATTAGATGGGTTTTCAGTGGATTTGATGTAGATTACACATTAGGAACAGATGAAGTTTCAGCAGTACATTTCAATTTTACTTCAGATTTGATAATGGAACCCTTCTTTAGTGGTTTTGAAATTGAAATTCGAGCTCATATGTATTTAGATAATACTGTCGTAGATGGATATCAAGTTCTTGGTAAAACTGAACTCAAATTCGATGTTGCTATGAACAATTATCCTTTCCAAAGGAACGATACTAACTTAGCATTTAGATTTGATATAACTCCTCTGAAACACACATATCAGTTAAATGATACAAATGGTCTTGCTTGCGAAACTAAAACAAACACAACAGGCGAAGAACTAAAAGTACAGAATACTGAAGCTATTAAGCAAATGTATAAGATTTCAAGTGAGGGTGTAGAAGGTCATTTTGCTTATGCTAAGCAAGCTAGATATAACATTTCCAATCAATATCAGTATAGAACTGTAAATGCTTCTTATTCATCTCTAGGAGATGGATCTTTACAAACTTATCTAAGCTTTGAGCAATTTGAAGATGAAGTTGTTTATGATCCCTCAATTGGAACAGATGATACTGTTTTTAAAACCGGTTCTCTAGACTTAGTTTTCATTGGAGCTGGCGCTTTAATGATTGTGGGACTTGTTCTGTTACGCAGAAGAAAATAATCTTTCTCTTTTTTTCTTTTTTTATTTCTCGTTTCTATGAAAATTCATATTAAATGGTAGAAGAATTTTGATTGATGTCTTCAGAAATAGAAACTAAATCACTATTTATTGGTGAAAAAGTCAAACTAAGAGCAGTTGAAATGGATGATTTAGATGACATTATGCAACATTGGAATACTTATGAGATGCGTATTGGTTTAGGTCGATATATACCTGAATCTAAACAACAACGAGAAGAATGGATTAAAAAAATCACTAAAGAGATGCAAAAAGGAGAGGCATATAATTTTGCAATAATCGAAAAGGCTACTAACAAATTTCTTGGTGTAGCAGCTTTAAGGAGAGTAAACAATGTCAGTCGTACAGCTTTTATGAGTATAGCAATTTATAATCCAAAAGACCAGGGAAAGGGATTTGGTACTGATTCAGGAAGATGTATTCTAAAGATAGGTTTTGATGTTCTAAATCTTCATCGAATAGAATTACATGTTTATGATTTCTTAGAATCAGGTAGACATATCTACAAGAAACTAGGTTTTAAAGAAACAGGTGTCAGAAGAAAAGCTTCCTTTGTAGCAGGAAGATATGTTGATGATATAGTCATGGATTTTTTAGTGGATGAATATAGAGAATTAAATCCAATTTAGTTATTCATCCTTTTGTTCATGTTTTAGGAAAGTTCCGTTTCTATATTCTGTAAACGCAGTCCTAATTTCTTCATCAGTATTCATAACTATAGAACCACCCCAAGCTACAGGTTCACCGATTGGTTTTCCTGATATTAGCAGAAAGCGTAGATTACTGTCACTAGTTAAGATTTCTACCACATCTCCATCCTCAAAAACAATTAGCTGGTCTTTACTGAATATTTTAGGATTTTTAGGAGAAAATAATCCTTCACCTTCTATTATGTATGCTAAAGCGTTCTTTCCTTTAGCAATTGGGTGTGTAAATGTAGATTTAGCTTTTATTGTCACATCTAGATACTCGGGGTCTGTAATTATATCTTGAACAGGTCCTTTAACTCCTTCAACTTCTCCACAGATAATTTTTACTTCAATATTATCATTTACACTAACAACGGGAATAGCCTCTTTTTTGACATCTTGGTATCTCGGATCCATCATCTTGTGAGATGAGGGTAAGTTTGCCCAGAGTTGGAAACCAGACATTAATCCTTCAGATCTCTCAGGCATCTCTTGATGAACAATTCCACTACCAGAAGTCATCCATTGAACATCACCAGAATCAATAATTCCAGCATTTCCTAAGCTATCTTCATGTTTTACACGTCCATTTAACATATAAGTGATGGTTTCAATTCCTCGATGAGGGTGCCATGGGAATCCAGCAAGATAATCATCAGGATTATCGGAACCAAAATCATCTAACAAAAGAAAGGGATCTAATCTCTTGTGAACATCACCGAAAGCCCTTTTTAATTTGACTCCTG
>JAUWJS010000062.1 GCA_030607575.1 Candidatus Heimdallarchaeota archaeon
AAAGCATTTGACATCACGGCATCAGTTGGCTGCAATACTTCATTAGTGTTCTTAACTATGTTAGCTTCAAAGAAGGCTTGTTTTAAGTAATCACCAAAGATATATGCTCCTCCACCACAAACAATAACTTTCTCGATCCAGGCATCCGGAGGAAGATTGTTTAGAAGCCGATTACTTTCATCAACAATCACGTCTGCAATAGAAGTAACTGCTTGATCCATTGCTGAGCTAATATCTAGAGCTTTTCCTCCAACTAGAATATTTTTCTTACCTTGTTCTATAGCTGTCATTAAGTCAAATGGTCGTATGATTTTGCCAGCTTTTTCCTGAATTGCTCTAGATAGAGCACTTGTTAGACTGTCAACAGCTTCTTCTAAAGTACCTGATGCAGCTCTCATCATGTTACCTTTATACATACATAGAATGTCAGTAGTTCCGTGACCAACATCTACAATTATCGAATCTACTGCAGTTTGAACACCGCTTGTTTTTAATGTGTGCCAGTAAGTTCCGTAAGGTTCTGGTGCAATGAATACTTGCTCAATTAAAATTTTCATCTGCTTTGATTCACCAGTAGCGTCATTTCGAACCTTAATTTCGTGAGTTCCTTTGAGACCTCTACTTAGTTCCTTACTCTCATTAACGCCAGTTGCAATTGGAACACCTGTAGCAACTACAAATTGTTCATAACTGGATTTCATAATAAGACTCAAAATAGCTTTCAAAGCCAGAAGACTATTTTGAATTGATTTCATCTTTCCTTCTGAAGCCAAAGGCTTTCTAATCTCACTTTGCAGCCTAGCTAGTTCACCTATGTAAACTTCTTGTCCTTTTGCATCTTCTATGATAAGATTGTTTAGCCAACTTTTATCAGAAGACATACCTTGCCAACCAGGATTAGGTGTTCCTATAACAGAAGGAATCCTATACTTCTTGTCTCCCGAAGTAAGTTTTATTGTGCTTGTTCCAAGATCTATTCCAACAGCATTTGTCATGGGTGCGATAGGCATATTTTTTTCACCACGGTTTCTATCTCATGATTTCATTATTTAAACCATTTGTAAGTTCACAAGCAAAGCTAATCGCTTAGCTCTTTGCACTTACTGTATTTCATTTTAATATACTTAAATTACTATAAAAATTCGAGGTTCAATTCTAGAATTTTTTTATTCTAATTATTAAAATGTAAAAAGCATAAATTTAAAGGTTTCAACGCTTCAAAGTTACTTAGGAGATTATATACTACTGGAAAAAGTATATAAATGCATGTGCTATTTTAGGGCTAGCACACGTAAACCCAGGTGATAATTGTGGGCATATTTCAGCAAGATATGGACGAACTAGAGGTGAGGGCTCAGATTGATCGTGTCCTACGGCAATCAGCTCAACTATTTACTACTGATAGTGGTAAAAGAGTTCGTTTAAACGAAGCAATTCGTTTGCGAGAATTTAATGCAGCTATGGGGTTGATAATAGCATATAGTGCAGGTGCTTTCTTAAGTGTTGACCGATTTAGGATAGAAGATAATCATCCTATCCGCTATAAGAGAATCATCAACAGATTAAACTGTTATAGTGGTCAAGTAAACTCAGCTTTAATACTCGAGTTATTACGTCTAAGGGATCAAACTAAGATAAGCAAATATGAACTAATTAGAGTAGTTCAAAGCAAATACTTTAATCACAAACCTATTGGAACTAGAGATATCACTGAATCTCTTAACAGAATGTTAAGAAAAACAATGGACGAATATTTCAGTTTTGAGGATAGATATTTCAGAAGAAGCCATTTTGAACTTCGTTTAGTTGAAGTTCCACGCAACACCCCATACGAATTAGCAAAAATTAGCGTAGACAACGTAATTCAATTCTAAACACTCATCTCTTTTGTAAGAAAGTTGTCATATCTGTTTTTGCTTTTGGATGTTTAAAATCAGTCCAATTATTATAATAGATTTAAAACTGTAAAAGAATGGATTTTCAAATGTTCTGGACGTATTCCAATCTTTGTTCTACAGCTAACTGAGTGAGTTTTTGAATAGGTTTAACAATCAACCAAACTGAATCTGGCCTCTTGTCTATTCTCAATCTACTATTATCATCAAAATGCTCATCTCTTTTTGGAGATGTTAGAATAGAAAGTAATTCATTCCTTGCATTTAAACAGCTACCAGTTAATACTAAGTTTGCGGCTTTATCACTATGAATGGCACCTTCATCAAGTAGATTTTGGATAATATCTCTCTTATCAAGTCTTTCCTCAGCAGGTAAATCAGATTTGTTGATATATGCAACTACAGGAATCGTTGATCCAAATTTCTCACCTACTATTTCCTTAGCTTCCTTAATAATTGCTTCATTTTGCTCCTTTGCTGTCTTTTCGAAATTCAAAAATAGAATAACTGCATCTACACCTTTCATGACAATATCTCTCTGAACTTTGTGTCTTTCTTCTCCAGGAACGGTCCAGAGTTGGTATCGCAATCTATCAAAATTATTTCCCTTAAATGGAGGGGTTTGAAAGACGCCTTGATCAAAAAATACTGTACGACCTGAATCATCTTGTATTTTTGTTAATGCCGAAACAATAGTTTTTGGATTCTCCATTCTTCTGAGTGCATTGAAAACTGTCAACATGCTTGTCTTACCACTCATCGGAGGTCCAAACAGAACTATCTTAATCGTTGGTTTTCCTTCCCTATCAACCGAAAAAAGGTTAGATAACTCTAGTTGACTCATAAGTATTTGTTTGTAGAATCAGTATATAAAATTATAGTAAATGCACGTTATGAAA
Organism: Candidatus Heimdallarchaeota archaeon; assembly: GCA_030607575.1. GTDB lineage: Archaea > Asgardarchaeota > Heimdallarchaeia > Heimdallarchaeales > Heimdallarchaeaceae > UBA460. Next base: position 2,795 of record JAUWJS010000062.1, read on the forward strand.
CTTGGTTAAACTTGCTAGGAGCTTTTTAACCGTCGTTTAAATGGATCCCCTCACGTGCATTGAGGGGAAAGGATCGGGAGAGAGAGGAGTTCCTTGGAGGAAAACGATATTTTGAGCAGCATTAAAATGAGTGTTGACTTGTTGACCGCACTTACTACAAGGAGCAATATCATACTGACCTTTTTTGCGAGAAAGAGAACCACCACAGCGATAATGGATTGCGCTAGTATGATAAGGAGGAACACCTTCCAGTTGCACCTGGTACCCTAATTCCAGTGATGCCAGCCAAACAGCTTTTTTGTAGATGAACAAACTATCGGGCATATTGTAGATGGCTTTAGCCAAGGCACCTCTGGTTCCAGAAGGATCAGCTGTTAAGCGCTCAATTTTCAACACTTTACACTTCTTTTTCACTAACACTGCTGCGAGAAAGTGAGGGAGTAAACGAGTTATTTCTCTTAGGATTCTATGACGACGAGAATAGACACGATTGAGTTCTCCCTTGAGTTTACAGCTTCCAAGTGCATCATACTCTTTTCGTTTGCGGAGAAAACCGCGGTTAAGTTCATCAATTACTTTTTTACTAAGATGGTCATAGTGATTTGCTAAATCTAGCAAATCTTGAGGGAGAGGGATAGGAACATTGAACACTACCATATATTGTCCTAAGCGGTTAATATCTACCCCAAGCTCATCTTTTTTTCTCCCAGGAATTTGAGATAAATAGCTATGGAGAAGATGAGATGAGTGGAAACAACTATTCTCGCCTTCAAGTACAACATCCACCCTTGGTTTATAGCTAGGTGCTTTACCACTACTTACTTGGAAGACTTTGATGTAAGCTCCTCTTTGCAAATATTCGATGATTTTTGGTGGGAAACGAACTTGAGCTGTTAATTTCTGCTTTCCTTTTTTTGGAAAACCAAATTCAGTCCAACCTTGTTTCTTTACTTGACCAGTTAATTCTTTTGCATTCCCTTGGCGGGTGATAACATAATCCTTTTTCACTATTAGTATGATTGGTAATCTTCCTTTCTTTTTACGTTTAAATGGTAGGGGAACAACATTAGCTATAGGTATAGCCAGGATTAACTGAGGGACACTCTGCATGTAATGATCAAAGAGTGTGAAAACAATTATCTGCCTTAAAGCTGAAAAGAGTTTTCGGGAAGGCTTACCTATGATTGTAGCAAGTTGTTCTGCCAGTTCTTTGAGACTTTTCCATCGAGAAGGTTGAGGATTGTTGATCCATGAAGTGAGGAAAGGGACAACAATATTTTGTTCTTTCTTTAAGAGTTGTAGCTTGTTCAGAAACGCTTGTTGATTCTTGGTTAATTGTGGGATACGTGAGAATTCGTTCTGTTGGTAGAACAAGACATCATCCAGAGCTTGGAGAACTTCAATTTGAGTATATCTTGGAAGGAAAGCATTGAATTGTAGAAAGTTAATAAGATAGCTGTGTTTATGCTTTTTTCTCCAATAAGAATCAGTTTGTGCTCTAGTACTGGTTAAGACATTAATAATATATCTCCTTTTTAGGTGCCAATATTTTTCTAAGCTTCTTTCAGTATAGGGAGACCTGCCGAAAATTATCCATTCCACTAGCTGTTGAGGATTTTTCAGCATGAACTTGAATAATCCTTGTGTTTTCTTCTCCTTGTCTTTCTTGCCTTTGATGGCAATGTATAACCAATGAAAGGCACTCTGTGCGATGTTGGGGCTTTTTCCCACTGTTTTGCAGAGTTGACGGGTGAAGAATCTTTCTTTGGGGTTGATTCTGTAGAGTTCCACAGCTTGTTTAATCACCTGTGGTATAAGCAGTTGATGTTGTTTATCTTCAAGAGTTTTTATCCTCTTGTTAATTTCTTCTCTTTGGGATTGGTTTGCACACTTCAGCGCTATTTGATAACTTCTCATCACTTTTTGTGATGTGGGATAAGAAGTTTTTTGAGTTGTGCTAACTGATTGTGTGCCCACTTTTCTCATTATCTGATTCGCAAAATGATATATAAACTCGATAAATACTAACCCGTTGTGGTCTTTTCCAATACTTTTTTTATGCTCTTTATCACTAATTTTGTAGGATTGGGTAAGTTTTCACACTTCAGGCGTCCACAGTAGTTGAGTGAGAGAAAGAAAATTAGATTAGAAGAGGAAGTTCTATCTTCTACGTCTTCTAATAATTGTTACAATTGATATACCAATACCGATAATGATTAATCCCATCCAGAATGAAAAATCTAATGAAGTTGTTGGAAGCGGATTACCTTCAATAGCAAATGTATCCGAATCAACAGATTTTACAGTTCGACCCGCATATCTAAAGCTTACTTTAATATGATAGTCTCCTAAGTACATACTAAGATCGATTAAACCACTTTCCCAGTCATTTGTAGATGGATTATAAAGCATTGAAAATGCATCTACAGTTACTCCTTGTGAATCATATAAGAGAATCATTACAAGAACATTTTCTGAGAATGAACTCCACGAATCAAGTTGAGTGTAGCTTGCATTTCCTCTAACGTAAATTCCCGTTGATTCACCGTTCAAAGTAAAAGAAGGTTCTTCAACAGCTAGAATGTGATCAATATTAATCAGATCTACAGCTGATTCACCATATTGTGATGATCCAGAAGCGATAATTGACACATCATAAGTAGCTTCATCAAAAGATTGCAAGGATAGTGTAATGTACCAATCAAGAGATACAGAATAATTCATAGCAAGAATTGAATAAATTGTTGAGGACCCATCAAACTGGAATTGAACATACACATCTACTCCACTTGAATCAGTTATAGGTGTTGAATTTTCATCTAGAATAACTACATTGTACAACGAAAAATTCCAATTTCCACTTACATAATTGTAGCTAAGAGAATCTACTGTAAGAGGGCTACCTGGTAATAATGTAAAATCAATATAATCTGTAGCTCCCAAACCAAATTGACTCCCTGTTGAAATTATAGGTGTTGTAGCTGTCATCAAACTAGTTATAATAAATACCTCATCTACAAGCGTTCCATTCAAGAATTCAACAATATCTGTATTTTGAATACTTTTAGTTACCGTCCATCCATTCATGTCATGAACAGCGAAAGACATTCCCAAATAAGTTGAAGCTGGATCAGTTGGTTCAAACATAAGGTAATCAGGAGGTGAATTCAGTTTTGCAACATACAGCCCATAAAACCGATTTAATTTGTTAAATTCAGATGTTGGAACTGTTGAAATTAATTCATAGTCCATCATAATATCGAGATTATTAAAACCATATAATCCTCCTCCGAATGATGCATCGTCTACATATAATGCTGTAGCCCAATTTAGAAACAAATCATTAAATTCTATAGTATATCCAACGTTTGCAAGAGCATTTTCAACACCAAAAGCTCCACCAGCTGTCTCATTGACTAAGAAAGTTACTGCATCAACTCCATATTTCTCAGCTAAATAGAAAAGAAAGAGATAAGCTCCTCCATAGTCAATACGTACATCCTTTCCACCCAAACTCTCATAATTCCAATATAATAATGAGTCATCAATATTATGAGCGAAATAATCTCGAGCAAAAACTGTTAAATTATTGAGGATATCATATCCATTGAGATATTTGGCAAGTTCTGCACAACCTTCATCAATCCACCAGAATTCATCAACATCATAATTAAAATGAATTAAATGTTGAAATTCATGAGCTAAAACACCATAAGTTGTAAAATAATCAACATAAACCATTTCTCTTGTGTTTGAAGTTGTACCAGGTGATTCATTATTTGGATCAAAATATCCTGCAACTCCACCATCCAAATCAGATATTAGAATTGTCACATGATAATCGCCATCGATATCTCCAAGATATCCATCAGGATCACCAAAGTAGAGAATATCATTTGGGTATATCTTTGTTTCAAATTCATCTCTCCAATTTTCTGCTTTTGCTCTTGCATTAGATAATCCTTCTGAAGTAATTAAGCTACTCAAAACATAAACATAACTATTTGCGCCTATAGCTAGTAATTTAGCAGATTTCTCCACATAGAGATAAGGGGTGGAAAGAAAGGAATCAATTATCCAGAAATCTTGTACTTCATCTATAACATCTGTTTTGACTGGAACACTGAATTTTGGTAAATCATAAACAGGTTGAGGATTTTCTGACAAATATTTGTATTTCAGAATTTGTGTGGGATTTGTAGGATCACTTTTGAATAAATCATAAGCAATCTTAGCATAATCATTCTGCACTGTATTAACTTCTGTATCAATTCCTAATGTAGTATAAGAACTCCCTAAGAGAACTATAATTGCTAAACTAATACTAAAATAAGTGATTCTATTTATTCTTTTATTCATAAAAGGTGACCTCTTTAGAATATATGTGACAAATATCATTAAAAATGTTCACAATCAAGCAAATATTCTATCTATAATTTCATTGAGATTGCTCTAACTATAATGCTTAACAGATAATTAATTCCAATCAATACAACAGCAAAAATTACCAATTTTACTGCTGTTAAATTTCTTTTGGCATGTTTGTTTGCAGCTATCATCTCTTTTCCCCAGAAGGTCTCATCTTCTCTCTTGAATTCCCAATAATCAAGATAATCCTCTTCATCTGATTCAGGATCACAAATCACTCGGATTTTGTCTTTAATTTCCTTTCCTTTTGCATCATGAGTTATCGCACTGATGAATAAAGATGCAGCTTTTTTTGGAGGAGTTTTGAAGACTTTAGGAATATAAACTACATTATCTTCTTTGCTAATTTTACTTGGAATAGCTTTATCATTAACATATACAGAAATAGTTTCAGGATCTATTCTGATCTCATCATATCTAATTCTGATTTGGAACTCAGAAGGTGTAACAGCTTGATCATCTGGTTCTATAATTCTCATTTTTGGAGGTACATTATATCTACTCAAACCCCCCATACACCCTCCAAGTATCAGCGATACAGCTGGGAGATAAAGAAGGGTTGTTTCGAAGATTGCACCACCATTAAATGCTATAAGACTACCTGAATAGAAGTATCCGCCCATTATAACGAACACGGAGGTTTCGAAAAAGAAACCACCAACAGTTACTTCTAGAAGTACCCAGAGAAGGATTTCTATTACTAGAATTATACTCCCCCATTTCAAGCAAAAAAGAGCGGTTAGTTTCATTTTTTCTTTGAGAGTAAGACTCAAAAAATCTGTTTCTTTTTTTCCTGTTTTATCTTTACTAAATGGAAACCGCATTTTAATCACTTACAATGTACTTAAACAGTGCAAAAGCATAATAGAACATCAGTAAAGCTATGTGAACTCCGAATATTGTCCCGACTGAAGGGTCATATGAACCAACAGCAATATTTCCTGCAGCAGCATAAATAAAGACAGTTCCCCCGCCAAATAATAATGCTACACTCATTGCTAGAGCTGCCATCATTTTTATAACAACTAGATCAAATATTCTGTCTGGTTTTAGTTTACTTGGTGATGGTTTTTTTTCAGTCATTCTTATCACTAATTTGGTTTCATCTGCTTTGTTTGGTACATCTTATTTTCAGTAATGGAAATTTAAATTTTACTTACCACAAGATATAACTGTAATCTCTTTTTTTATTTCTTTGCTTTTTTCACATCATTAGAATTGTTTTGATGTAAAATGACTTTACCATCTTCTTCATCAATGAAAATCTCTTGTTGTACTTTTAGTTTATCAATTACATGTCTCGGTAGTTGAATTCCGCCATAACGGTCAAGATATACATGATGCATATCACGGATCGTTTTCAGTTTTTCAGTAGGTGAATAACCAGAGATTCTGCCATCTACAATTTGAATCAATCTATCTGTTGATTTAGCAACATCAAAATCATGAGTAACCATAATCGCGGTAATTCCATGGGTTTCATTTAAATGTTTAAAGTATTTTAAAAGCTCTCCTGCAGTCTTAGAATCAAGTTCTCCTGTTGGTTCATCTGCAAGCAAAAGTATCGGATTATGAGCGAGAGCACAAGCCAAACCTGCTCTTTGTACTTCTCCACCAGATAACTGACTAGGTTTATGTTTTAGCCTTTTCGCTAAACCAACTTCACTTAGTAGTTCTTTTGCATCTTTTTTTCGCTGTTCTCGAGGAATGCCAAGTAATCGCATAGGAATTTCTACGTTTTCCAAGATATTAATTTCCCAAATTAAGTTTCTATTAGGGATTTGCCATAGAGTTCCAACATTAAATCGGCGGTAAAGGCTTCTTGATTCCTCAGTTAGTTGGTCCAAACGAACACCCCCTACACTAATTTGGCCAGCAGAGGGGTCAGTCATCCCTGCTAGAACAAGTAGAAGAGTTGTTTTTCCACTTCCTGAAGGACCGATGATTGAGATGAATTCTCCTTTATTAATTTCAAGCTCTATCCCCCTTAAAGCAGGAACTCTTACATTGAATTCTTTAGTGTAGTAGATTTTTATCAAGTCTCTTACTTCTATAAATGCCATTTTATCACCTAAGCAGATTGTCTTAATTCAGTTCCAATTTCTTGTTTTGAAGAACTTATAGTAGGTATTGCTGCACCAACCAAAGCAGTTACAAAAAGGATTGATAATACTAATGCTATTTGCCCAACAGGAAATGCCATTGAATACGGTGGAATTGTTCTATTAATTGCTAATATTGCCATAAGCATTGTTGAAGAAATATACCCAACAATTAGACCTACAATTGTTGTGAAAGCAAGTAAAGAGACATACACTGAGATATAATACTTCATCAGTTGTCTAGAAGAAATACCTATGGCTTTCATTGTAGCAATTTCTTTTGATTTATCGATTAATTGAATGGAAGCGAACAACGCAAGAATTATTGCATTAATAGTAAATGACATTAGGAGCGTTGAGTTAATAGCTGAATAAAGAATTGAAGATCGGGGGCTATCGGGACTCACGAATACTTCTCTTTCAACATCAAATATGAATCCAGTACTAAAGGAAGAGATTTCATCAGCAACATCAGATATGACTGCTCCATCAGCGACTTTAACAAAAAGATAACTTATCACATCAAAAGGAGCTACTTGAATGTAGTTCAAGAAATTAATTGGTGCTACAAAATGAAAAACCTGTGATCGGACATTAGTAGTTACTACGTCTTTAACAAGAATTGGCCAGTACTTGAAAGTATCCATAATTCTAAGAGTAATATTCTCATCCCAATATGGAGTGCCGAGTATAGGACGCATACTTTCATTATAAGCTCTATATGTTATAGGTTTATCTTCCCATGGTTTGATATTGAACGCAGCTATTTCGTCCTCTTGAGCAAGTACAGATTTTGGAGCTAGATAATTAGAAGTATTAAGCTCATTCATAAGTTCAATAAACTCAAAATTACTAAAATCATCTCGAAAATATGCCGTTTTATTATAACTAATTGGGTCAACAATTAAGACTGAGTATGTTAAGGCAAGATCGCCTTGAACATTATCTAAGTTGATCAAACGAACAATTGAAGTAGATTCAACAGAAGTAAGATTATCTATTGTTGCTTTTAACATATAATCATCTATAGGAAAATCTCGTATCATAATATCTGACCCAACATCATAATAAGCACTATTCAGGTTGTAATTTTGATAGGTGAAAGGTACAACAATTGATGCGACAACGAGAGAAAATGATAAGCTGAGAATTATTGAAGACCTAGCAAAACTTTTCTGATATCTACTTATCTCTCTTACACTGAGAGAAGAGATGTCCATTTTCAATTTTGTAGTCAATTTAATTAATAAGCGAGAAAATAATGGTAAAAATCTTTGGAATAAGAGTATTAAACCAAAAATCATTAAAATTGTTGCGGGAATTCCTATATATCGTGCTGTAGATTCCTTTTGGGAGGTTAATATGGGTAATTGATAAACTATCCATACTGTGCCTGCTAAGAGTAATAGAACAATATCTACAAAGTACTTATAGAAACGAGGTAGTGACTTCTCTACTTTACCATAATCATCAATATTTCTCTTTTTCAGTAGTGTCAACGTATTGAAAAGTTGAATAAATAATATTGCTCCAATACTACCTAATACGGCTACAACTACTGAAGAAAGCTCTATTCTCAAAGGAGAAGAAGAGTTTGAAAATTTCAAGAAACCTGAGCTTTTAGTTAATAAGGATGCAATAGGTGTTCCTAGAAAAATACCCACGAACAAAGAAACTCCTCCTACAATTAGTGATTCTAAAGCTAGATAAGAACCAATTTCTCCTCTGTTACATCCTCTTTCAGTTAAGATTGTTAATTGTCTATCTCTTTTCTTTCTCACCAGATTGGCAGCATACACTGTCAGTATAATAGTTAAAGCCATAATGGGAGCAAGAAAAGAAAACATGAAAGTTTGATATAACGCATATTCATCTTTGAAACTTTCCATTAAATCGACGAGATAAGAATTAATCCGAGCACTATTAATACCACCTAAAGTTTGATACCATTCCTTTAGTGCAAGCCCTATTGTTTTGAGAATAGTTATTTCATTATCAATCTGAAAAGCATCAATTAATGATATATCATAAAATAAATTTTCAAAGACAGTTCCATGACTATAGGTTAGTGCAATATCATTGTTTATATTTGCAGCTTGTATCCATCGGGTAAACAAAGCTAAATTATCTTCTAATTCCAGCACATATTCAAGGGGGATACCAATTGAAGATTCAATCACATTATACACAGGTAGGTCGTCCAAAAAGACAATACCTGTAATATTGACAGTTGTTTGAGCTGAAGGAACCGTAAGAGAAGCACTTTTGTCTAAAGCAATTGGAACATAGAGTGGAATTATAGAACCATTTCTGAAAGTTGTATGGTTATAAAAATCTCTAGTCATTAGAGCTAAAGCTTCATTATCACTCTCAGGTGCATGACCGTATGCAATATTACTCTCAACGAAATACCTCAATTTGAGATCGGATCCATACAATTGCATATTCGGTAAACTCGTGAGATTGGTTGTAGGGTCAAATGATTGCGTGAACGACGCTAGTTTAAAAAATAAATCTCTTTGTGGAACACGATGAGTCATATCAATGAATTCCATAGCATATTTTGCAACATTGTCAATACTGTTGTATTGATGATATGATGCTTCAATTGGTATACCTGCTATTTCAACTTGGATAAACCTTCGAGGTTCATCAGCCAAATAAAGATCAAAAGCCTGGAATTGATAAGAATAAATGAAGAAAACGTATTGTGTTATCACTGATACTGCAAGAGTTACACCTATTGCTGAAATAAGTGCATATTTCCACCCAGCTTTAAAGAGTGGTTTGAAGAGATGAAGACCAGGAGAGAACAAAAGAAGAAAAACATCTACTATTGGGAGAACTATAATTAAAACAGGTAATAATACCCATAAAATAATATCCATGACGATCTGAAAATCAGGTTTTCCAATTAATTTTGCCTCGGATAAGTTTCGGAAATATGTCTTAGTTAAAATGAAGAAATTTTGTAAAATGTAACGATATGATTTTCTAGGAATGTCATCCGCTTGCTTCATTATCCTCAGACAATTATAAACACCTATAAGCCTTTTTCTTTCACCAGTTACGCACTTATATTTTTTACTCACATCTTGCTAGAGATTTTATAAGCGGTTATTATTGTCGGAATACAATGTAAATTCGAATAATTCGAATGATACGAAAGGTTCAAATATTCGAACAATTCAGATGTTGTCTAGATAACATTTTGTGAGTATTATGGATAAATTCGAGAAACTAGCTTTGGAGGCATTAGAAGAGAGTAAAAGCAGTTCTTATACTCCTCAAGACCCTTTTGTCTCTTTTGGCTTTGATGCCAACCCGTTTCTTGAAACATCTATTGAAGATTTGCAGAATGAAGAATATATTGAATCTCGTTTTAGAATGGTTATTAAATACATCAACAAGGTTTACAACAGCTTTCTCGACAATTGTAAGGAAAAGAAAAAAGATTCCGATACCGTAATAATGGATGGCGTTTTGTTTGGCTCAAGTCAATCAGGTGTGAGTACATTAATTTCCTTAGTTCATCAATACTTGATAAAAGTTCATAAAGAATTAACGAACACCGTTTTCTCAGATGCTAAAGAATTAGTTGAATTTGAAGACAACCAATATTCTATCGCTAAAACAATTCAGAATTTTAGAAATTTCATAGGAAGTCAGAACACAGGAGGAGATCTCATTCCACTACTCATTGTAGATCATGCGGATTTCTTAATTGAGTTCTTCGAAGACTTTAGATACGCATTAGATAGAGATTTTCAGAATACACCCATTATATTTATTTTTTCTCAAGGTGGATGGACTAGATTAAAGAATCAGCTTGCTTTTTCTGACTATGATTTAATTAATAGTATGGTACCAAGTCAGAAAATTAATTCCTTAAATGAAGACGAAATATTGGAGATTTTAAGTCTAAAATTAAGCAAAAATAATCAAATTCAAAACCCTTTTACCAAAGAAATTCTTCAAATAATTTCAAAAAATGCTAGTGGAAGTTTATTAAATGCCATAAAGATTTGCACTAGAGTTTGTGAAGATTGTTTCTACAACGGTCTAGATATCTCTTCTTTGTCCATAATTAATGATGTTACATCATTTCTAGCCATTGATGTGAACAGGGAGTTCTATGATCTTGTGACACTTAATGACAATACTCAAACATTTATTCTTTCTATAATTACGATGAAGTCTACAGCTTATGATTTTGGTATAACGTATGATGACATAGTAAATAATCTAGGAATACAAAAAACTTCAGCTTCCCATCATTTAAAGCAGCTTCAAGAAAGACGGTATGTCACAAAGAGGACAGTGAACCGAAAAGCTTTCTACAGATTGAGAGAGGAACTGAAAACTACAGCTGATACATACTTGATGAAAAGTTTTGAACAAAAAGAAACTCATGTAAGGCTCGAGAGTATTTCTAATTTGGTTTAATTGATTATTCCAAGGTATAAACAACATCAGCTGATTTCTTAACGGCTAGACTGAAACTTAGTTCATACCAAATTACAGCTGTTTCAATTCCTTTTTCCCATATTTTTTCATAGATCATCAGATATAACAATTAAGAAAAATAAGAAAAGGGAAGAGTGTGTTACTCAGATTCTTTTTCCTCTTTTTCTTCATCATAAGAAAGAGGAGGGGTTAAAAGTGCGGTTGATTCTATTAATGTTTTTCCAGCTACGATATTCTGTTTGATGTAACCAAAGTAATCCAATTCAAAGATGTACTTGGATGCAACTTCCTCAGGTACATTAAGCATTTTAGAGA
>JAUWJS010000119.1 GCA_030607575.1 Candidatus Heimdallarchaeota archaeon
AATTCATAAGCATCTAAATCTTTCATTCTAAAAGCAAAAACTGTAGCAATTACCAATATTACTGCATAAATGATGAAATTGTAGACATCAGCGCTAATACCGAAAATTATTCCTAGAAGAGCTATTCCACCAATCTGTCCTACCCACATCAACCAACCATTGGAAGTTTCTTCTGGCATAGGATGAGTTATCTCCGCAGCAAATGTTAACCCTACTGGTAAAGCTGCAATCAATAGAAAACCAAAGAAGAATCCTATAATACAATGAAGTATATAGAGAGGTAAGAAGCTTTTGATGAAATATTCAACAAAGAAGAACAACAGCGCACAAACTGCTCCCGCAATAGCAGAAGTTATTAGAAATGGTTTTCTTTTTCGATATTTATCCGAAAGCGTTGAAAGTGTTATAGCTCCAGCGATACCTCCTACTATCATAACTCCACCCAGTATTCCAAGTAAATCATCAGGTGCGACATCAATCCAACCAGCAGGCATAAGCAATTTTATGGAATTATACAATTGTGCGATACCTGTTGATACAGCATTAAATGTACCTGCTCCAAATAGGAATAGAATGAACAAGATATTAAAATCTCTATTCTTGAATAAATCAAATGTTCCTTTAAGTTCGAAAGTTTTAGTTGTCTCACTGTAGGCATTGGGGGGAGTTTCAGGTTTATCTTTAACGAATATTAGATAAATCACCATGAAAGCGAGAGCAATCCCTCCATAAATATAAAGCATTAATCTTGGATCTCCAGTAGGAGACAAAAGGAAAGGTGTAATCAGCATTCCGAGTAAAATTCCCAGCAGAACAAACATTGTACCTAAACTTGTTGATAGGGCTTTTTCTTTCTCTGGGAACCAATTAGCAGACACTTTTGTAAATGAATTTAGAAGGAAAGGTTGTCCAATAGCACAGCCAATTTGAAAAACTAGCACCCAAGAGTAGTTAACAGAAACTGCTCTTAGGATTCCAAAAAGTCCTGTGAGTATAACACCTAAACCTGTACCCCATTTCAAACCAAATCTATCAATTATCATAGCTGCTGGTATATTCATAGGGATGTAAACAATCATAAACACCAACGAGAGCATAAGAATAGCGTTAGATTTCACTCCATAAAATATTATAGCAGTTGGTTCAATTGCAGCAAAAGTTATCCATATCATTTGATTGATTAAAGCTACTAAACCAAATAAAATTAGAACAATCCAACGATAAGAATAAACCTTGTAATCTGAAGAAACAGTTGTATTCATAAACCAAAAACATATTAGCTTGTTTAAAAACCTTTAATCAAAAGGTGTAAAGCTCTCACTAAACTGTTTTCTGTATATATCCGCTTATTATTTGTTTTTTATTTCTTTGAGATAAACACTAAATATATTATTGTAAATAAATATACATAGAATAAGTAGGTGTAATTCAAACTGTCACATAAGAAATTCCTAACTTTTGAGAAGAGAGGAGTCCCCATTGCGATACTTGGGCTTCCCCGAGCTGGAAAAACAACCTTAACTAACAGGATGATAACTGGTGAGTTTAGTGATCCAACACCAACACTGGGTGTGAATTTCGAAAAAGCAAGAATAGGTGATGCTCAATTTGATGTTTTTGATCTTGGGGGACATGAAGTTTATCGTCAAACAATATGGGAGAATTATATCAAATTAAGTTATGGTTTTATTTTTGTTGTAGATTCAACTGATAAAACATCTATTCATCAAGCAAAAGAAGAATTCTGGAAATCAGTTGATATTAAGGAAAGTGATGATGAATTTCTGATTCTTTTTCTATGTAATAAATCTGATCTCAAAGAAAGTATGGACTTAGAAACAATGGTAAAAGAATTGGATCTCTATAAGTTAGCTAAGATACCTAATGCATCTTATCAGTTCTTCAAAGTTAGTTTGAAGACAGGAGAGAATTATCATTATGCAATGGATTGGTTGCACAATAAAACATCTAAACTTATTGAAAAACGTGAAATTAATCCCTTAATGTTCCTTATTGCACAGAGAGAAGGTTTACCTATTCTAAGTATTGATAGAACAGAGGTTCAGCACGATCCTTATTTAATTTCAGGATTTCTTTCTGCAGTCAAAGGCTTTGCTACTGAGGTGTTTAGGGAAGAAGGCGTTTTGCAATTTATAATGTCAGATAAGCATAAATACATCATTTCAGCTACTGAAAAAAGCATTTATGCTACATTGATTGGAATCAATGAAAGCCAAGAAGAAGCACGAAGAATAATGGATGTAATCAAAGAATTTCATGAAGAAACAAAAGATTATGAATCATTAGAAATTTTTGTTGCTAGGGCTTTTAAGCTCGATATGCAGAAATACATAGTTAACAGAGAATATGAACAAGAAGCATAATCAAATGAAATTGATTTTCAATAGAAAAATGAAGTAGGAAATATACAATTCTTCCATAAATAATAAACTATTTTTCAATGAATTTAAGTAAATCTTCATATTTAAATAGTGAAAAAAAAAGTAGTTATCAGGGTCTGCTGTGGTGAAAGATTCGATAAAAGTTGTGGGTGCACAAGAGAATAATTTAAAGAACGTTTCAGTGGAGATTCCGCATGATAAACTAGTGGTTATATCAGGTATCTCTGGAAGCGGTAAAAGTTCTCTAGCTTTTGACACGATCTACTTAGAAGCCCAGAGAAGATATATGGAAACCTTATCTGCTTATGCTAGACAATTCATTGGAAATTTTGATAGACCTGACGTAGAACACATTGATGGATTAAGACCTACAATTTCCATTAATCAGAAGACCATATCCAGAAACCCTAGAAGTACCGTTGGTACTTTGACTGAAATTTATGATTATATGAGAGTTCTTTATGCGAGAGTAGGAATCCCACATTGTCCTGCTTGTAAAGATAAAATTGAAGCTCAACCCACAGATCAAGTAATCGAACAAATTTTTGCTTCATTTGATGGTCAACGAATTAAGATAGTTGCACCGATGTTTGAGAAGAGAAAAGGAGAATATAGAAAAGAACTCAATCAGTGGAAAGAAGAAGGATATGTAAGACTCATCATAGATGGAAAAGAAGTCAATTTAGATGACGAAGAAGTTACACTTGAAAGATATGTAGCCCATGACATAGATATCATTGTTGACAGAAACAAGTGTGAAAGAAAGAATGAACCGTCTATACTTGACAGTGTCAACTTAGCTTTAGAGCTCTCAAAAGGCAAATTAAAAATTAATGGTGAGAAAGAACAGAGGATATTTTCAACTAAATTAGTATGCCCTACTTGTGGTATAGCTGTGAATGAGTTTAATCCTAGAGATTTCTCACATAACACAGCTGTTGGAGCATGTCAAAGATGTAGAGGTATTGGAAAAATTTCTCAAATAGTTCCTGGGAAGTTTATAGCACATCCGGAGTTATCAATAGCTGATGGCGCAATAGCTACAATGACTAGTACAAAGAAACACATTACATATGTCTCCTTAGGACTGAAGAATCTTGATAAAATAGCAAAAGAGCATGGTTTTAATCTTAATACACCTTGGAAGGATTTAACCAAAGAACAACAAGATATCATGCTTTATGGTACAGGAAAACAAGAATATCATTTTCAATGGAGCTGGGATACAGAAACTAGCAAATGGAGTGGAAAGGGAGAGTGGACAGCTAGATGGAAAGGAATGATTCCGTTAACATCTGAAGCTTATCATAGGGTTTCAGCTGAGAATAGAAAAAAGATGCTAGAGAGATTGATGGATCAATCTACTTGTCCTGATTGTAATGGTTACAGATTGAAACCAGAAAGTCTTGCTGTTTTATTTAAAGGAAAAAATATAGCTGAGTTGAACAAACTTGAAATCGACAAGTGTTTAGAGTTCTTCAATCACGTGGATTTGAATGAAGAAGAAAATATCATAGCCAAACCTTTACTCAAAGAAATCAGAAATAGATTGTCTTTTCTAATTGAAGTAGGATTACATTATCTTTCTCTTAATAGAGGAGCAAATGAACTAAGTGGGGGAGAAAGTCAACGAACAAGATTAGCGACTCAAATCGGTTCAAAACTTCAAGGAGTCACCTACGTGCTCGACGAGCCTTCGATTGGTTTGGCAAACAGAGATAATGAAAAACTACTCAATTCTTTACAAACTCTCAGAGATGGTGGCAACAGCTTGTTGGTTGTAGAGCATGATGAAGATACCATGAGAACAGCTGATTTACTTCTAGATTTAGGACCTGGTGCAGGTGACGATGGAGGACATTTTCTATTCTTGAAGGAACCAGAGAATCTTACAGAAGAAGATGGAAAAGTATCAATCACAGCTAGATACCTACTTGGTTTAGATAAAATAGAAACTCCAAAGATTCGAAGAGAGAGTGAAACTTTCATCACTTTAACGGGAGCTTCTCACAATAATCTAAAGAATATAACAGCAAAGATTCCATTAGGAACTTTTACAGCTGTAACAGGTGTCTCGGGGAGTGGAAAATCATCATTAGTTTCAGACACATTATATCCTGTACTAGTTAATAAGCTACACAATGGTACTCATAAGGAAGGTAAGTATGAGTCGATTGAAGGGACAGAAAATATAGACAAAGTAGTTGTTATAGATCAATCACCTATTGGGAGAACTACAAGGTCTAACCCAGCAACATATACTAAAGTAATGGATCACATCAGAGATTTATTTGCATCACTACCTACAGCAAAAATTAGAGGATATAATAAAACAAGATTCAGCTTCAATACTAAAATTGGAAGATGTGAGGCCTGTAATGGACATGGGTATAACACTATAGAAATGACTCTTCTGCCTAATGTAGATGTAGAATGTGAGATTTGTAAAGGTAAAAGATATGATAATGAAACGCTAAAAATCAAGTATTCAGATCATTCTATTGCTGATATTCTTAACATGACTGTCAGTAAAGCGATTAAGGTATTTGAGAATATTCCTAAAATTAAGCGAATTCTTCAAACTCTAGTTGATGTTGGTCTTGATTATATTCAACTGGGTCAACCAAGTACAACAATCTCAGGAGGGGAGGGACAAAGAATTAAACTTAGTCGTGAATTATCCAAAAGGGCTACAGGAAAAACACTTTACATCCTTGATGAATCTACAACAGGGCTTAGTTTTGAAGATATAAAGAAGCTGTTGGCTGTGCTTCAAAGATTGGTTTCAAATGGTAACACTTGCTTGATAATTGAACATAATTTAGATGTAATAAAATCGAGTGATTATGTGTTAGATTTGGGTCCTGAAGGAGGTATGGAAAATGGGGGATATGTGGTTGATTTTGGAACCCCAGAAGAGTTAGCTGAAAATGAACTCTCCTACACAGGTTTAGCTCTTCGTAAAGTGTTATACAATGAAGTACGAGCTATAGATAAAGGTAAGAAGAGTATTCATGAAGAAGATCTGGATCCAGCCAATTATCTATATGTCAGAGGAGCTTCGAAGAACAATCTGAAGAATATCAATTTGGATATTCCTAAAGAAAAATTGGTGGTAATAACAGGTCCAAGTGGTTCTGGAAAGAGTTCTCTAGCAATAGATACTCTCTTTGCGGAAGGTCAAAGGAGATTTGTTGAATCCCTCAGTAGTTATGCAAGACAGTTTCTCTCAAAAGCTGAAAGAGCAGATGTTGATGACATAATAGGATTAACTCCCTCCATCGCAATAGACCAGCATTCCATATCAAAAAATCCTCGTTCTACAGTTGCAACAACAACTGAAATTTATGATTACTTAAGATTGCTTTATGCTAAGATAGGTGTTCCTCATTGCCCTCAATGTAAGATAGTTTTGAAATCGCGAACCATAGATGAAATAGCTAAACTTATTTCTAAAGAATATAAGGACAAAGACATTATTGTTGCTGCTTCTCTATCGAATGGTGAAGAGAAAGATATCAAGAAAACTATTGATGAGTTAAGAAAGCAAGGATATAACAGAGTTGTAGTTGATGGAAAGGATTACCAGATTGATGAAGAAATAAAAACAAAGAAATCAAATTCTTTATCGGCTGCACTAGACAGAATAAATGTGAAGAAAGAGAACATCTCAAGAATAGCTGAAGCTGTTGAAACAGCTGTTGGACTAGGGAAGGGAAGAACAGAAGTATATCTCAATGGTGAAAAACACACTTACTCTATTTATGCAGAATGTATCGATCATGACTATGAAGCTCCTGAGGAGACCCATCCAAGATTATTCAGTTTTAATCATTATTCAGGAGCATGTCAGACATGCACAGGTCTAGGGGTAATCAGACAATTCGATATTCGGAAACTTATTACTGATTGGGATAAATCAATAAGTGAAGGAGCTATAGGTCCTTACTCAGCTCAGAGAATGTCAAATCCTAGATCATGGAGGAGAGCTATGCTTGAATCAGTAGGAAAACACTTCGGCTTCACCTTAGACATGCCAATGAAAGATCTTACACCACAGCAAATGGATGGAATATTCTATGGGTCAAAGGGTGAGGAAGTTCAAATTAAAGTGATTCAAGAGAGGGCTCGATCAACTTCAGAATACACGAGAAAGGGAGAATGGGAAGGATTGATCAAACGTTGGGATGATTGGATGGAGAGAGAATCAGATTCAGCTTGGTCAAAGAAAAGTAAGGAGAAAATGAATAAATATTACAGTGAATACAGCTGTTCAGATTGTGCTGGAAAGAAACTAAAACCAGAAGTTCTTTCGATAACAGTTGGTGATAAATCAATTAATGATCTTTCAAGATTCGCTGTAGATGATTTTCTAGATTTCTTAACTAATTTGAAGCTCGATAAAAGAAGAGCTAAGATAGCTGAACGAATCTCAATAGAACTGAAGAAAAGAGCTGAATATCTCGTTGATGTAGGATTAAGTTACTTAACTTTAGATAGAAG
>JAUWJS010000071.1 GCA_030607575.1 Candidatus Heimdallarchaeota archaeon
ATCAAAAATACTAGCATCTTGGTCATCACTAAAAATAGACTGGTCTCTTCTTGCTCTACCAGGTTTTGGTAAAGGTCTACCTGTAGGATATTTTTTCTCCTCTACTTTTGGTTCTACTTTCACTTCAAGTTCAGTATAATCTAACTTGACAGGTAATCTTTTATCTTAATACTGAAGAATTGCATCTGTTAAATCCTCACCACAAAAAGAGCAAAATTTATCTTTTGCACTATGCTTTTCACCACAATTAGGGCAAAATAATTCTGACATATCAAATAGTACAAACTCCTAAGATGATAAAAAGTTTCTTCACATATATACTAATGTTTTTAATTTTTCTTAACAGAGTGTTTTTGTTGAATATCATGAAAGTAGGTTTATTAACAGGTGGAGGAGATTGCCCTGGTTTAAATGCTGTTATCAGAGCTGTAGGTAGGAAAGGTATAGATTATTACGGTTATGAATTCATCGGATTAAAGAATGGATGGGCAGGCTTAATGTCCCTTGATTACACAGAGATGGAAAGAAAAGATTTTTCAGGCATCTTACACCTTGGAGGAACTATTCTTGGATCATCTAGAACTAATCCTGAGAAAGAAGAAGGAGGATATGACTTAGCGGTAAAAAATTTCAAAGAATTAAATCTTGATGCACTCGTAGTAATTGGAGGAGATGATACTTTAAGTGTTGCTCAAAAATTGTACGAGAGAGGTATACCCATTGTAGGTGTTCCTAAGACCATTGATAATGATATTTGTGCAACTGATATGACTTTCGGATTTGACACAGCTGTATCTATAGCTACAGAAGCAATTGATCGATTACATACAACAGCTGAGTCACATCATAGATGTATGGTTGTTGAAGTAATGGGTAGACATACTGGATGGATAGCAACATATGCGGGAATAGCTGGTGGTGCTGATATAGTACTCATTCCTGAAGAAGCATTTGATATGAATGATGTTATTGAAAAAATACAAAAAAGAATGAACAGAGGAAAATATTTCTCCATAGTAGTAGTTGCAGAAGGATATCAACTAAAGGAAGAAGGATGGGATATACAAACTAAAGAGAAAGATAATTTTGGAAATATTCGTCTAGGGGGTATAGGGGATCTAGTCGCAAGAGAAATAGAAAAGCGTCTAGGAATTGAATCTAGAGCTGTAGTTCTAGGACATGTTCAACGAGGAGGAACTCCCACAGCTTATGACAGAATCTTAGGAACAAAGTATGGCATAGCAGCTGTTGACCTGGTTCATGAAGGAAAATTTGGTATGATGACATCACTTCAAGGTACTAAGATAAGAGCTGTAACAATTGAAGATGGAGTCAAAGAATCTAAAACTGTTGATAAAGAAACCTATGAAATTGCAAAAGTGTTTTTTGGGTAAATTATTAATGAATTTCAAACTCAGAAATAAATAATAAAAGATAATTTGACACTTATCACTAATCTTTCTGAAGAAATGCATATATAGCAAAACTAGCTTGGTCACAATTGAAACTTTCCAACCAGAGTCAAGATATGACTGTACTTCATTTTCAAATGCTTGCATGAATTCAGCTATAGAATTATATCTTGTTGGTTTTTAGTTAACCATTCTAATTACTTTAAATTTGGTCATAGCAGTAAATTCTAAGAGCTGTTTATATATTTAATCCTCCAAAAAAATATTGAAGTATCAAAAAAAGGGAAGATTCCAGGAACAAATCTTCAACATTGGGGAATGATACGAGAACCAAAATAGAATGAAATTAAAGGAAATCTCTGGAGATTTCCTCTATATCATTGAGTTCTGTTTTAGTTAAAGCAAAATTCATAACTTGACCATTCTGTTCAGCTTGTTTTGGTTTAGTAGAACCAGGAATAGCTACCACGGTTTCACCATGAAAATTGATTAACCAATTCAGAGCTACTTGAGCAATTGTAACTTTATGAGAATCAGCTATAAGTCTCATGGAGTCAATTAACTTCTGACTTTTCTTGATACTAACTCTACTCATCATTTTTCTTCCCATAAGTAGACTCTCGGTTTGTTCCTTATTTTCATGGAATCTCCCAGTAAGAATACCACTTTGTAAAGGAGACCAGGAGATTATTGTTACACCTAATTCTTTAGCTGTATCCATTATACCATTGTTTTCAATTTTTCGTTTTATCAAACTATAATTTACTTGATTAGAAGCTAGAATATGTCCTCTATCAGCTAAGATTTCATAAGCTTTTATCATTTGCTTAGCAGAAAAATTACTAATACCAATTGATTGAATATGACCTTCATCTAGAAGATCAGCCATTGCATCAAATTGCTTCTGGAAAGATGAAAAAGAATAAGGCATATGTATCTGATGTAAATCGATAGTATAAGGATGAAGATACTTCTTTCTCTCATCTATTGTTCTCTTAATAGAACGAGCTCTTCTCATCATAGGCATCCATTTGGTAGCAATAATAATCTCATCATCCTTTTTACCAACAGCTTGTAATCCTCTAGATAATTTAGACTCAGAAATTCCTTTACCATAAGATTCCGCTGTATCAAACCAATTTATACCGTTATCTAGAGCAGCTTTTACAATAGCATTAGATTCTTGATCAGAAAGTGCAGGATAGACCATTTTCATGAATCCGTGACCTCCCGCAAACTGCATTACTCCTTGACCTATGGGGGTGATTTTGATTTTAGTTTTTCCAAGCTTACGAGTTGGAGGTGTTAGTTTTGTTTCTTTACTCATAAACTCAAAAAAAGGATATATTATTAAAATTTGGTGTTAAAACAAGAATCTGAGACATTTTTTACAAATCACTTATTTATCTTCAAGAGAAAGAGATAATCTACTTCTTTTCATTTTATTTTGCTTGGTTTTAAATAAGAGAAGTAAAAGGAAGAATTAATCCTTCTAGGAATACTAAAATATAGATTTGAGTATAATTAACTATGAAATCTAAAAGATTAGCTTACTTTTTTCTTGTTTTGCTAATCTTTTGTATGTTTGTAAGTACTGCACGTTATTCAGTTCATTCTTGGGGTGAGTATGAAAATTACTACAAATACAATTATTACAAACATCAAACTTTATTTGGACAAGATGGAAAAATAATTGATAGAGACACAATTGATAGTGAATATATTTTTTATAACTTATCAGTCTCACAAGATAGTCTGTTCTTCAGAACAAAAGAGTATCTAAAAACCTTTCAGTTTCTCAATTGTCCGGATTGGAGATGTTACAATAATTGCTTATATACGCGATTAGATTACGATATTGAAACTGATACAATAGCACTTGGTCTAAATATTAGCCAAACTGATAACAGATTATTTATCGTAGATGCAAATGGAAGATTATTTGGTAACTACTTTGACTATAATATCCCATTTGATATTTTAGAGGTTTTTTTGTCAAACTACTTCTGGTTTGGTCTTTTTGGTATGTTTCTACCAGTTACTTCACCAAACTTCTCTTTCAAGACTGGTCATAATTCTTCCAAGCTCGGAAATTTTACCTCCTTTAGTTTCTCCAACAAATCCGAATTCAAATATAGAGGGGAGGAATATCCTGGTTATAAAATGACTATTAGTTTTGAGGGAGGAGTGTACTTTTATTATAAAGTTGTTTTTGAGAATCATGAGATTGAGTATAAGTACTCTGAAGAGGGTGTGCTTTACAGTTTTCAGGATAAAGGAAGTTTATATTCGAACAGTAGCGATGAAGTCATATTATTAAAAGAGCAAACTTGGGAGATGTTTTTAGAGGAAGAAGGAACACACATATTCAAAACAAATTTTACTTTTATTCCAGTAATAGTGTTAATGATTTGTTATATGATTAAAAGAGTTAGAAAAAACAAGAGTTAGTTCTTATTTGATATTATTAATTATTGTTAATCACAATCGGAAGCGCAACACATCCAGAAGAAGAGTATACTGAAGAGAACATCAAAGAATCCCCTATCTCTACGTCTATATCTTCGGTCGTCATAGTAATCTCTTTTTCTATATTGTTTCGGATATTGGGGGGCTTGTGGTCCACTTTGTTGAACAGGAGCTTGGTAACGAACAGGGAGTTTCTCAGACTTATATTGAAGAATCACATCTTCTAGATTATGACCACAAGATTCGCAAAATTTACCTTTCGCTGTATGTTTACTACCGCAATTAGGGCAAAATATTTCACTCATACAAGCTTAAATTACACATTCTCATATATAAATTATAAGAAATAAGGATGAAAAAGAGGGAAAGAGGTTATTTTCTCTTTCTAATTACAGGAATTGAAACAAAGAAGAATGTTAGTAGAATTAATATACTCCATAATCCTAGAGATTGAAGATTAAATTCTGGTATAATTACACAAGGATCTACCAAGGGTAGAGGTCATAATTCACAGGATTACCAGCTATTGCATAGTTTATAGAGACTTCTAATGGCAGTACACAAGTTTATCTCAAGCGCTTCAAAGGAAAAGATTTTACTAGTATAATTCCATATATTACTCGATATAAAATGAACAAGATTGATTTCTTTCGAAGACTTACTCGAAAGATTTCCAGAATTCATGTTATTTTAAGTGATGAAATAGATGATCAATTGAAAGAAAATCCTTTGATTGTTCATATTCAGAAGCACCCAAAATTAAGATGGAGAGACATTTACAAGTTTCTTATGCAAGGCACTTGTGGATGGGTACATTTGAAGCATCTTGGAAGTGAAAATAGAATCAAGGATTATTTGTTCCAAGAATTTGCTAGTTCAGGGGACCCATTAGATGATGAAGATATATATGAATTGCAGGATTCGCAAACAAAATTTGTAAGACTCAACCTAAGAGTCTGGAAAAAAATAATAGGAGATGATCCTGCAATTATTTGGTCATTGATGCAAAAAGCTTCAAAAGAAATACCAACAAATACAGAACTATTTCTTCAAAGATGGCTTGAATTGATAGAATTATATGAAAGAGGGATTATTAAGATAAAATACGGAAGAAAACGAAAATATGGCAGAATATTCCACTGGTTAAGTTTTGTCCTTGAACTAATTTCAGAAGCTGATGATATTACAGAAATACCGCTTGTACGTCATTCAGCTGTTTTCAGAAGAAATTATAAACCAAATTATAGAATAGTAAAAGAAGAAGATGTTTTGAAACATATTTCTTGAAAAATCAGTAAATGAAAGGTATCAGTGCCTTTCTTTCTTCAGGATAATCTGGAAAAGTTTCCTTATACCAAATGTGGTGAGTTCTCGCTCGAGGTAAAAGATTAGCTAATGTCCAGAAAATAAATAATAATCCTGCCCAGCTCCAAATGGCTAAACCCCATCCAATCCACATGATTATTTCTCCTAAATAATTAGGACTTGATATGTACTTGTACAATCCTCCAAAAGGAATTTTGTATCCCTTTTCTCCTGGTTTTCGTAATGCACGTAAAACTAAATCTGCATGTCTATTGACAATATAACCAAAAATAAAGAGTATTGCACCGATGATGAATCTTGGATCAGTTAGCCAGGAAATTGTATATGATGATGAATCAGCAAAATGAAATATCCATCTAGCTTGAATGTAAGTATTTGATGATTGAAAAATTAAGCCAAAAAACAGGATAAGTAATGGCATTCTTTTATTGGTTCTTAGGAAGAAAGGAAAAATCAAATCCCTTTGAATATAATGAAGCATCCACATAACTAAAAGAACAATTGGAACCAACTCTGTTCTTCTGTCATTTATAACATATAATACGAAAAAAATAATTATCGCTGGTGATTCCATGATTACCCAAGCCCATTTGGAGCTTATAGATGGCCCCCATCCTTTGCGTATATGACGACCATAAGGAGCAGATATGAAAAATAATAAGACTAGCATTGAAACTGCTATAATCGCAGAAGCTATGTATAAGCCCCAATAAACATGTATCTCATTCATCACACAGAGGAATATTTGGGTTTATTTAAAATCTTTCCCCTTCTAATGATGGTGAGTAAAATTAAAAAGTAACTATACTATAGTCCCAAGAGAAGAACAATTGATTGGGATGACTGGAATCGAATGGACAAGCTAGCAAATGAGAGAAATCTTGAATTATTTTGGAATGTTCAGTTTATCTATGAGTTAGGTTTAGCTATGATGGAACTAGAATCTTTTGGAGTAGAATACTCTACTCAGAATAGTCTTCGAACTTTCACTGCCTTGGAGATTCCTGATGAAGAAAAATTTAACAGAAGAACAGCATATTTCCAGAAAATAGATAATCAAATTACTCTTTATTCTAAATTAGTATCAAACAATGTAACTAGATCAATTAATCAATATCTAACTCACTGGATTTACCCTTATAAAGGAAAATTCCATCCCCAGATGATAAGAGGACTATTGAACTGCATGCAAATCAATTCAGGCGATAAAATTCTTGATCCCTTTATAGGAAGTGGAACTACAGCAGTTGAAGCTCAGCTACTTGGAATTAATTGTATTGGAATTGATATATCAGAAGTATGCTATCTAGTCTCGAATGTAAAGACGAATTCCCATAAATATGTTTCACAGCTTAAGATAGAATTGGAAGATTTCATCCAATGTCTCCTAGAGTATAAGAACGAAAATGTTGAAGAAGACATCTCGGAAAAAATCTCACAAATAGAAAAATCTGAAATTAGGAATTTCTTTAGGGTTGCAGAGTTAATAGCTCATAGTGATAAAGGTAGAAGAAGAAAAAAGGATTTTTCAAAATCATTTCTAGTTAATGCAAATAAAATGTTTACCTCAGTAACAGATTATGCAAATTGCACTGTTGAAAATAATCTCACTTTAGGTGAAGTTTCAATACATAAGAATGATGTTAGAAAGCTAAATTTCCCAGTTAACTATTTTGATGGAATTATTACTTCACCTCCCTATTCCATTGCTTTAGATTATGTGGATAACGATAAGCATGCTCTAAAGTCTTTGGGGCACAATCTAGATACTATTAAAGGTGATTTTATTGGAGTTAGAGGTAAGGGATCAAAGAAAATAGAACTTTATAATGAAGATATGAAGAACGCATATCACGAGATGGATCATGTCCTTAAATCTGGGAGATATTGTACAATAATTATTGGCAATGCTAGAGTAGATAAAGAAGAGATTAAAACGGTAGAAAATACAATCAAAATTTTCAAAGAGATGAATTATAAATTAGTGAAAAATATTGACAAAATCATATTTGGACTTTACAACATAATGCAGAAAGAGAATATTCTGATTTTTAAAAAAGAATGATTCTATTTCTTGATTTTTTTATACGTATCAATTATTAATTCTACAAATTCTTCAATGGAGATACCAGGTAAATCTACTTCTTTGTCTCTAAAAAACAGCTTAAATTTCTCTATTAAAATAGTACTTTCTACTTCCTGACCTATAAGATGATTCTGCAACTCTGATAGAATTAAAGGCGGAGAGATGGTGAAATCTCCTGAAATCACCAGATCAGAAATACTGTTATTTTCAAATTGAATAAAGAGCTGAACTAACCCTCCAAGAAACTTCCTCTCTGAAAAAGCAAAATAAGTACCACCCATAATTTTTTGTTGAATCATGGATTTCTTCTCTTGTTCTACATAATTTAACCATTCATTTTGTCTATACAAATTTCTTAATTCTATTATCTTTTCTTTCTCATTTTTTAAGAGCGTACCAATTTCCAAGTTTACATTTAATTCTTTTTGAAAGAGTTCTGTATACTTGTGAATTACTTCTTCCTTAGATGGTGGATTTTCTAGAAAATAAGAAAAACTCCCCATACGTTCCTCCAACGACTTAGCAATTTTGTCTCTGAATTTTTCATCCGGAACCTTAAGTATCTTTGACATCTCTTTTGATGGAAAATTGAAAATAAAATTACCAACTAAGATTCTTGAATTACCGTATGTCACTGCCCCATTACCACTGATTTTCTTCTCTTGAGCCACAATATCATTGATGGGAGAATACTCAGCTGGTACCTTGAAAAATCGATAAGTCTCTACAACTGGACTCAAGAAATATTCATAAAAATGTCTTAAATCAAAGTTATACTCTTCTTTTCTACATATTATCTGATAAAAAACTTGATTGGAATCAAGAAATACAGACCCTCCGCCACATCCTCTTCTAACTACTGGAAGATTTTGTGTTTTAATATACTCTTTTTCAATCGAATTATCTATAATTTGATGAAGACCAACACACACAAATGGTTTATTCGGCCAGTTAATCAGTAATGTATTGGGAGTATCATTTTGATCTTGAACCAGAGCTAGAGCATGATAAATAGCTTGAGTGTCAATCCACTCAATCTCTCCTAAATTGATGAGTCTCCATTCGGATGTCATAGTAACATTCTCTTCTAAAGAAAAGACAGCTTATGCTGTTACCCAATCAGTTTCGTTTGTAAGGAAGAAAAGTACATCTCCTGAGGGATTTAAGTAAATCAGTCTTACAAATTCCAGCTCATACTGAGTTCCATTAATATCTACATTAGTATAGAAATTGACTATAATCTCATATTCTAAATCCGTACCATGGTTCAAATAAACTGTATCAATGGTATTGTTAATGTATGGGTAATTAGGTTCAGTATAATAAGAGGAATTCCATTCATCAGGTGCCCACATCCAAGAAATAAATGTGCCATTATCAGATCCAAATAAATCAACGTAATTTTCTTTGGCTACTCCACTTGTGGGAGCATTAGCAATGGTCATTTCAAGGACAAAGACATGAACCAACTTGCTGAATCCACTATAATCTTCGATTGTTACATTTTCCATAAAACTTTGTTCGTTTAGAATCAGCTGAGTGATGTTATAAATCTTTGATAATTCAGGAAGACCAGCTATATCATCCCAAATATCAATTGTACTTCCATTAATATTGGCTGTATTATTAAGATATATTGCGCTTTGAGAATCACCTGGTACAGAATTTATTGTGATTGTGCTTTGAAATTCATTTAAACCGGGTGGAGCAGTGCTTAGAGATATAAAGATAATAGGCATTCCAAGTAAACTAAAGCCCAAAATAATTACAAACACGTTGAATGCATTGTTAGGCATAACTAAATTGTACCATGAGGATTTAAAAAACTTATCAAATAAAAACTAAAAAATAAGAGTAAGATGGAAATTACTTTCCTTTCTTATACTTGTTATAAAAGAATAAAGAGGGGATTGCAAGGGCAAAACAACCAATGGTAGCAATAACAAAGTAAGCACCAGGATTTAGAAAAACACTGACATTACCGATAAAATCGTGTGTCCATGTTTGAGAATCAGATGAAAACGCAAAGGTGATGTCAGGAGTACCAGCACTACCAAATCTACTTCCTTCACCATATTGATAAGAGAGGAAGAGTTTGCCTTCATAAACGGCTAAGCTTGGATCTTTTCTGAAATAACCATCTGCTGTATCTCTAATAACTTTATGATATTCAACAGAATTTGGTTCATTTACATCTTCAAACCAAGCTCCCCACAGATAAAATTCATCAAAAGTAATATCCTGTGCAGGATCAAACTCGTCAGTAAGCTTATCATGAGCTACCATAAAGAAACCATTATTCCAACGAACCATAGTTGGATTGAACTCATCAGTTAGGAGCTGAGGAGCATCTAAGAGCAAAGTTGGTCCTTCAAAACCAAATCCAATTGTTGTATAGGTAATTCTCACTTGTTGCTTTAGAAAAGGGTCAGTGGATAAAATGTAAATCCTGCCATCATATGGATATAATTTGAAATCCACACCAAAATAATTGCCAGCTTGAGTTTCTGATAAAACTGCGAAATCTTCAGGATCTATATTGAAAACTTGGGTTTTATTTACGACTAAGTTATAACTATAAGCTAGATACAAGTTCTCTCCTCTATAAGCAACATCAAAATTATAGAAATTATCAAAAACTAACGTTGTATTAAGAAAATAGACCAGATCTGACCATGTTCTGCCATTATCTGATGTAACTGTAACTAAAAATGTTAGATTACCACTGTTTGTTTCATGTGCTGACATAAACAAGTAAGTTAAATCATTAAATGTTATAATAGCTGTTTTGTTAATATTTACTGTTATGTCATCAAGTTCAAGACGCAATGGGGTTACTAAAGTATCATCATCTTCTATGATTTGAAATTCTGTTGGAGTCTTTCTGATATTTCTTGAGAAAATATTTCGTTCGTATATTACTTCTCTTGAAATACTATTTCTTATATAAACCATCAAATATTCTTCTTGATTACCTGCAGTTAGACAAGGTTGATGATCTGAAAATGTTTCTACTGCAAGTGTATAATTAGGAATTGAAGAAATCACTAGAACAAACATAAATGTAACATAAAACAATTTTTTGTTAATTTTCATTTATGAGACTCCCGATATTATTCTCTTGCAAAACAGTGTTGAGGAATATATAAATGTTGCCAACAATAGATAAAAAATCATCATAATCACTCACTGTCCATTTCAAATGTTAATCTGATATTTCGAAGCTCTTGCATAGTTTTTCCATCAAGATCTTTGTCTACTGTTGAGATATCAAATAAAATTAGAAAGTCATTGTGTTTGAATGCAAATGTCTCAAAAACACCTTTTAGCTTATCTCCTTGATTTTCCCACATACCAGAGAACAAATAACCTTCCTTATCTTTGAAATCTTCTATACGGAAATCAGTCACCTTCATAGTATCTCCAATATAATATTTATTAACCAGTCTGGACCTTAAATCAGTGAGATATTCAAGTGAGAACGAGTTTTCTCTGAATGGTTGCCAGTAGATAAAAAACAATCTACTTGGTTTGAGCATAATAAATGGGAGAAAGGATGTATAATCAAGCCCTTTTAGAAGATGTGGAACATAACCAGAAGGAAAAGTAACAGATCCAATAAAATCAATACTGGTTTTCTTCTGTTTATTTGATAAATCAAGAGCTATGCTTATCATCAAAACACTTAGTGTAAAAACACTCATATATATTCCGAAGAATAAGTCTAATTGTAGTTTAAACCTTAAAGAACATTAATAAGTGCTTTAATCAGCATAATGAACTACTAATTAAGTGAAAGGTTTTTTGATGGTTTCTTTCTCACAAAAGGGTTCTTGTATCTCTTGAGTAAGAGTGAGTTTGTCACAACTGATAGTGATGAGAGAGCCATAGCTAAACCAGCTAATTCAGCTGGTAAAAGAAAACCTATGGGAACTAAAATTCCAGCAGCAATTGGAATACCCAGAGTATTGTATATCAATGCCCAAAATAGACCTATTTTCACTTTTCTAATAGTTTTCTTACTTAGGTCAATAGCAGTTACAACATCTCTCAAATCATCTTTAACAAGAACAATATCTCCAGTTTCGATGGCTACATCTGTTCCTGATCCAATTGCAATACCTACATCAGCTTTAGCTAACGCTGGAGCATCATTAATGCCGTCCCCAACAAATAACACTTTCTGGTTCTTGCTCTGATAATTGGAAACTACATTTACTTTCTCTTCTGGCAAAACATCTGCGTGTACCTCATCTATACCGACTTCTGTTGCAATAGCTTTAGCTGCTCTAATATTGTCACCACTAACCATCACAACTTTCAAACCCATTTCTTGAAGCTGCACTATTGCTTCTATAGAATTTGGTTTTATTGTGTCAGATATGGCAATTAAGCCAATTACATTCTTCTCACTGATTAGAACCATAACGGTTTTACCTTGATTTTCCAACTCGACCATTTTTTGTTCAATTACATCTTCAATAGAAGTTTCTAGAATATTACATAGCTTTCTATTTCCAAAAGAATAATGCTCATTGTTTATTTCAGCTTCAATTCCCTTTCCAGGATGAGCTTTAAAGTTATCTATGTTGATGATGTTTATTTTCTTTTCTTCAGCCTCGTGCAATATAGCCTTAGCTATTGAGTGCTCAGATCCTTGTTCTAAAGATGCAGCAATTCTGAGAATGTCTTTCTCACTTTGATCACTAACTATAGAAATTACTTCAGTAACTTTAGGTGACCCTTCAGTGATTGTTCCAGTTTTATCAAAAAGAACAACATTAACGTTTCGGGCAATTTCTAGAGCTTCCCCACTTCGAATAAGAATTCCATTCTGTGCACCAATACCAGTACCTACCATAATAGCTGTTGGAGTTGCAAGCCCTAGAGCACAAGGGCAAGAAATCACCAATACAGTAATAGCTAATAGAAAAGAATAGAGGAATGTTGAACTTATTCCCGCAGAAACTCCACCAGTAATTGTGTTAATGTCTATAACTCCAAATAGAAATAACAAGAACCAAATTGTAAAGGTGATTAAAGAAATAACTACTACAGAAGGAACGAACAAAGCGGAAATCCTATCAGCTAATTTTTGAATAGGGATTTTAGATGTTTGAGCTTCATCAACCATTTTGATTATCTGATTGAGTGTTGTATCAGCACCCACTCTCTTAGCTTCCATTTTAACAAAACCATTTTCGTTAATTGTTCCACCTATTAGAGAATCCTCAGGTTCTTTAAACACTGAAACACTTTCTCCTGTGATCATACTTTCGTTAATGTAGGATTGTCCTTCAATAATTGTTCCATCAACAGGAATACTATCTCCAGGTTTGATAACACAAATATCTCCTAAAACAACATCGTCTATAGGTATCTCAACTTCTTCACCATTACGAACAACTAAAGCTGTATCAGGTCGTAATTCTATTAATTTCTTAATAGCTTCAGAAGTTCTACCTTTAGCTACTTCTTCTAAATATTTTCCTAGAAAAATGAAAGTTAGAAGTATCGCAGAAGTTTCAAAGAACACTGAACCATGGTATTCTGTATTACTGATTGCATAAAATATAGAAAATAAGCTATAGAAATATGCTGCACTTGTTCCGAGCACAACAAGAACATCCATGGATGCACTTTTGTTAATTAAACTCTTCCAAGCTGCTTTGTAAAAGGGATAAGCTATAATGAATTGAATAGGGGTTGTAAGAACTAGTTGTAAGAAATTGGATAGAAGCATATTGGGGAAAATAGTAGTATTCATAAGCCAATCAGCAAAAACTGGAAACCAAAGGTTGAAAGGAATCATATGACCCATTGCAAAGATGAAAACAGGCAAAGCTAGAACTAAACTTGCAATGAACCTCCAGCGCATGTCAATTAACTGTTTATTCTTCATGAATGATAGCTGATCAACGTCAAAAGAGGCTTTATAGCCAGCTTTTTCAACTGCTTTAATGATTTGTTTCTCTTTTGCAATTGCTGGATCATAGATGAGTAGAGCATTATGGCTTATAAGATTAACAGCTGCAGAATCAACACCCTCTACAGAAGATATAGCCTTCTCTATTCTAGTTACACATGCAGCACAGTGCATTCCTTCCAAAGC
>JAUWJS010000129.1 GCA_030607575.1 Candidatus Heimdallarchaeota archaeon
AAGATTGTTCTCTATCAACATATCTAGTAGAGATGTGATCTTCTATCATTAGAGCTAAATTTTCCCTTGGAAAGGGTGATGGTAGCTGCATCTTAGTGCTTCCTTTATCCCCACCAAGAAGATAAGCAAAATAATCTAAAGGAGTTAAAGTGGCTGAATAGAATATTGCTGTATTTCCTCTGTTGAGTGCTTTCTTTAACAATTTGGATGGGTCTATACAGTATAATTTAATCATCACATTGCTTCTATATTTTCTAAAATATGTTACATAATAACTGTCATATTCTTCTGCTACGCGCAAGAAATTTCTAACATCAAAAAACATCTCTAACAATTCCTCTCTGAAATCCGTAGGAATGTTCAACTCTAACCAATCTGAAGTTAAGTTTGAGAATTTTCTCAACATCTTGAAAAGTTCATCTTCTGGTGGTTTCTTCTGAACAATGTAATATCGTTCTTTCTCCTCACATCTTTTCCTAATTTTAATCATATACTGGTTGATTTTATTCAGAATTTTAGAGATTTCAGGTATTTCCTCTTTAGTTGCTCTTCTTAGTTTTAGGATAGGTTTCTTCAGAAGTTCTGCAGAGAACATCTTTCTAGCTCTATCCACCAGATTATGAGCTTCATCAATCAAGAAAGTATAATCACCTTTTTCTTCAGCAAAGAAACGTTTGAGAAAAACCCTTGGGTCAAATGCATAGTTATAGTCACAGATTATACAGTCAGACCAGAGAGCTAAATCTAAAGACAACTCAAAGGGACATACTTTGTGTTTTCTAGCATATTTTTCAATTAATGACTTTGTAAACGCTTCTTCATGAAAAATATCTTTGATAGCTGCATTTACTCTATTGAAGTGCCCTCTAGCATACTCACAATAATTTGGGTCACACTTGTCTTTCTCTTTAAAACAGATTTTTGCCTTAGCAGTGATTGAAACAGATTTCAAACTCAAACCTGCTTTTCTAAGTATATCCAATGTTTCTTCAGCTATAAATCTTGTAGTCGTTTTTGCAGTGAGATAAAAGATTTTTGAGTCAAAACTAGTTCTAAGTAGTTTTATAGAAGGATAAACAGCTCCAATAGTTTTTCCAATTCCTGTAGGAGCTTGACAAAGAAGCTTATTTTTTTCCGAAAGAACTTCTTCAACAATTTTAATCATCATCTCTTGACCTTTTCGGAAGGATGGAAATGGAAAAGATAGATTCTTAATACTCGAACTTCTCTTTTTCAACCAATTTGACAAAGTAACTGCCCATTCTAAATATTGATCAATGATGTTTAAACAGAACTTTTCGAGTTCTTGGAGAGCGTAATTTATTTTAAATATTTTTATCTGCTTGGTATTGATTTGATAATATGTCAGTTGAACATTAATTTCTTCCATCTTGTGTTTTCTAGCATATAGAAATGCATAGAATTTAGCTTGAGCCAAATAGTTTTCATTTGATTCTTTTGATAAAAAGCTAAGATTCTGTGATGTACTTTTTATTTCTTCAATGAAAGTCTCACCTTCTTTCTCAAAAACACCATCGATTCGACCTCTAAGACTTATAATTGCGTTTTTTCTTACAATATCCTCTGTAATGTGAACTTCTTTCTGGTAATCTTTCCCTCTTGAACCTTGAATCTTCTGATGTACTTTAGTGCCTTCGACCAATCTAGACTGACTGAAGAATCCAAATGAAATATCTCCTTTTCTGAGTACATATTCCACTAAATTCCTAATAGATGTCTGAATAATGGTCTTATCTTCCATTGCTAACTCTCACCTGTATAATTCTCACACATTTCTTCAGTTTTTCAAGTTATGTTAAGTATATGTTTTTGATATAAAAATAATTAAAGAATCTTCTTCATTACAATTGCAGATTCAGAACAGGCTTCAGAGTATTCATATGTTTTCTTAATCCTTTCATCAACATTTGTTCTAGAAACTTTTTCGAAGCCAAATTTAGTGAAGAATTGGCTAGCAGAATCAGTCAAAAGGTAGAACTCTTCTATTTCTCTCTTCTTAGCGTTTTCATTTATTTCTTCAATTAGTTTATGACCTATCCCCTTACCTTGATGTTTAGGATCTACAGCTACTGATCTTAAAAGACCTATTTCATCATATTTTTCGAAACCAGCACATCCCACTATTTGTTTGTTTTCCAGCACTACTATGAAATTTTCAACATATTTGTCTACATCTTCATAAACTAAGTTTAATTTCTTTAGAAGGGATTTAATATCACTAAGTTGGTTTTTCGTTGCTACATTTATTTCAAATTCTAGCTTATGCATGAAACCTCTACTTTGGATATAGAACTCAACTAACATAAATTTTTTCTTTTTAGCAATATTATTATCCTCTTGAGCATATTCTTATAATGAAATCTTACTTGACTTAAAATGGTCGTGCTATGATAATCGAAGAATATGACGCAAAATCTTTAGTTCGAACTGCAAGAACATCACTGTTTTCATGGGCTGAGGTCTATCTTAATCCTTACCAAGGATGCGAACATGATTGC
This sequence comes from Candidatus Heimdallarchaeota archaeon, assembly GCA_030607575.1. Lineage (GTDB taxonomy): Archaea > Asgardarchaeota > Heimdallarchaeia > Heimdallarchaeales > Heimdallarchaeaceae > UBA460. The sequence continues at coordinate 2,520 of JAUWJS010000129.1, forward strand.
GTATATTGTGATGGTAAAGCTGAAAGTTATTACATGCATGACGATTTTGGTCAAAGAATTAGAGTAAAGAAAAATGCTCCAGAATTATTAGAACTTTATTTTAAGAAACAAGGTTTTTTTCCAGTAAACCGAGAAAAAACATCCACACTCGTAGATTACTTTCCGAATTTAAGAGAATCTGCAGATTCTTCTAAAAAGAAGAAGTTTGTCCTATTCATCGGTGGTGGTGTATGTGATGTTTACCAACCAGTTGAAAAAGAAGTGAAAATGACTAGAAAGCTTCTGCAAATAGCCTATGATTATAAGATTCCTGTTTTCTTCCTTACTAAAAATATTCTAATTCTTCGTGATTTGGATCTATTAAAGAAAATCAATGAAGAGAGCTATGCTTGTGCAAGCTTCACGATAACTTTAGCTGACGAGAAGAAACAAAAAATCTTTGAACCTAATGCTAGCACATCTCAAGAGCGATTCGAAGCAATAGAAAAATTACGAGATGAAGGAATACATTCAGGGATTTATTTCTATCCAACACTTCCTTTTTTAGGCGATACAGATGAAAATATGAATTCAATCTATAAAACAGGTAAGGAAGTGGGAGCGGAATTCATCTATTGTTGGGGTTTGACTCTTAAACGTGGGCTAAATAAGAACCAATTCATGAAAGCTCTCCAAGATTATTTTCCAGAATACTATCCCAAATATAAGGAACTTTATGGAAATGAAGATAAATATGGTTCCCTTGATTCAACGAAATTCGAAGAACTAGGTTTGATATGGCCTGAGATCAAGGGATACAAACTTGGGCAAGAATTAAAAATAGATTATACTTTGAAAAGATATGTTCCTGAAGGGAGAATTGAAAGCAATCTAATGATTGCAGAGGTTTTAAATCGTTTAGCTTATCTGAAGAGCTATTTCATTAGAAGCTCCAAGTACGAAACTAGACAACTCAATTTAGCTGCGAGCTATCTGAACTCTTTCTCAAAAGACATTTCCCTAATGAGCAATGAAGAGAGAAGTAAATTGGATATAGATAAGGTTATTATACCATATGTTGAAGAATATATTCGAGAAAAACGAAGTAAAACTCTGAAAAGCACCGAGGAGAAAGCGTATACCTCAGTGAGTAAATATATTAAACAAAAAGAGTCAAAGTGATAATTTAATAGTATTAAGTAATTTTCAAGCATTCTTTGAAATCTTTAGTAAATTTATCTTTACTTAGAAGGAGGTTAATAATACTGTAGAGGTCTACAACACTTTGTAAATCATCTATGGGAACATCCCCTAGAAATTCCGCCATTACATCAGAATGTTTAGAGAAAAGATTTGACACACTAGCAATTTGTCTTTTGATGATTTTTTCTATCAGCTTTTCCAGACAATCTAATGATGGTTTCGGAATTTCAAGTCCAATTTGTAGTACCTTACTTAACAGCTTGGCTCTTACCTTTATTCTTTCAGTAGACAAATGATATTTCTGGTCACTTTGCAAATAAAAGAATTTAGCAGTTCTAGCAAACAGTTTTTGAGATCCTGTAGATTTACCACCCTCAGTCCTATGAAGAATTTTTGTTCCCGATTGAATAACTAATCCTGCATCAGTAAGGGCTTTTAGGTGTCTATATATTGTTTTTAAGCTTGGTGACTTTACTGATGCTAGTTTGTATTCCTTTTTAGTTCTATATGCTTCTTCAATCTCCTCAGCTGTTTTATCTCCTTCTCTAAGAATAAGCAGTATCGGAAGATATATTGGATTATTAAGAAGGTTACTTGCTTCTTCGTCTACAATAAATTTAACAGATTCTTGTTCAAAATCACTATATTTTCGATAAGTCATGAATTACTCTTCCATGTTAATAGTTTCTTGTACATATTTAAATTTTCTCATTTAACTGATAATCATTCTTATTGCAATGAGAAAACTTTATATAATGATTATTCTTACTATACTTGAGAACAATTCTCACGATATTGAGAATTCAAAACCAAGTGATAAAAATGACCTCTAAACTAAAAAACATGGAAAATCTGATGATTGATACATCATTAGATGAAAGGATCAAGACACTCGAATTAGAGTTGAATCAGCTCAAAAGAGCTCGTCGCGCTAGAAGAGTAAAATCTCGTTCTAGGTATCCATTCAGGCATAATGTATCTTACATTTGATCCTGATATATGGAATAAAATGAAAGGTGATAAAAATGGTAAGAAAGGCAAAGAAACAAGATTTAATTCAGATGGAATGGCGTAAGAAAAAGTTAGCTTCCTTTGAAAAATATGTTTTATATAAAGGAAGCTTTCACTAGATCTTTTTTTCATAAGTGAGTGAAAAAGCTTAGTGAAGCAAATTTAGAATTGAAAGAGGAATCCTCTTTCTTAGATGTTTTCAAAAATAAACATTTCATGAAATTACTAGCAGGTCAAACCTTTAGCAATATTGGTGACGCTGTCTTTAGAATCTCCATTGTTCTTTATGTTTATAGTATCACTGGATCTGCAACAAAGATGACTTTAGTTTTAGCAGCACAAACCCTTCCTTGGATATTGATTGGACCCATTTCTGGTGTATTTGCAGATAGGATCAGCAGAAAAACAATTATGGTTGCATCAGATTTATTAAGAGCTGTTTCAATCATAGCTATTCCCTTTATTAGTACAATGTATCCATTACTGATCATTGCTTTTCTAGATGGAGTAGGCTCATCGAGCTTTGCTGCTCCTCGTTCAGCTGCTATACCCGAAATTGTAGGAAAGAAACTTTATGTTAAAGCAATTAGTATAAGCAGACTTATTTTTCAAACATTTGCCGTGATGGGACCACTTATTGCTGCTCCAGTATATGCATTCTTTGGAGCACCAACATTTTGGATTACTAGTGGATTCTATGTTGTTTCTGGAATAATTATCTTCTTCACTTTGATTCCCTCTGCTTCAAGAGAAAAAGAACCTCTCACTGTGAAATCAATTTTAAAAGATTTGCGTGAGGGATTTGTATACATTTTCCAACATAGGATTGTTAAGGTGTTAATTATGCTATACACTGTTCTGACTATAGGATTTTCATTTGCTGGTCCCTTACTTTACCCTTGGATATTCGAAATACGCCATGGAGGAGACTTCCTTTTAGAACAGCTAGCACAAACAGAATATGGTATTGTAGGCGCAATCGTAGCATTTGGAACTGTAGCAGGTAATTTGTTATTTGGTAAATTCGAGAAAAAGATAGGTCGTTCTAGAGCTATAATTATGGGTGCATTTTCTATAGTTATCTATTATCTTATATTCCAATTTACTTCTTCTATCTATGTAATTAGTGCTATAGGATTGATTATGGGCACTTTAAATGGCATGATGAGTCTCAGTATCAATGCATATTTTGCAGAAGAAGTTCCTAATGAAATTAGAGGTAGAGCATATAGTGCTACTAATGCCTATCTGCAGGTCTTTAGTTTTACATGCCTATCCTTATCTGGCTTAACAGCAGATGCTATTGGTATGGCAAATACAATGATGTCAGCTAGTATTGTCATTTTCATGGGTGTTCTATTATTGACACTAAGAACAAAGATGTTCAATTTTTCAAAACAAACCATAGAAACAATGCATACTATCGGGGATTGAGAATTTGATGAACAAGCACCCTTCTTTCTCTCTTAATTTTTCTCTTCTTAAAATAAGAAATTTTTTTCTTTTTCATTCTGCAATTAAAGGATT
>JAUWJS010000088.1 GCA_030607575.1 Candidatus Heimdallarchaeota archaeon
CTGGATCATCCCAGAATTCATATCTTGCTGAACCTGCACCTAATAGAAGTCCATCAATCCCAGTAAGTCCTTCTTTGAAACCAAAGAGTGACTTTGGATAGATAAGAACGATAGCTGGTAAGTCTTCATAGAGCATAGCTTGAATTTCTTTTGCATAACCAATTTGAGTTGGTTGATCTAACTCTGTTAAGTATTGAGTTAATTTAAGATCATATGCTGGGTTCGAGTATTGGTAGTGGTTATCACCATATGGTGGTAAACTTGGAGTGTCAAATAGACCGGTTGGATCCCAATCAAGGCTCCAGGACCATCCCACAAAAAGTATATCATAGCCACCTTCTGCATAAGTTGGGATGTAATCGAAATCAAGTAATGGATATGCCCAGGTTCTAGGAGCAATATTACCCCATCCTGTCGATTCATGGAAACTTACTCCAATACCAATTTTTGGTAATTGGTTTTCCATCAATAATGACCATTGATTTCTAGCTGCGCTTGTATTGGGTGACAACAAGTTTATTGAAATAACTTCTTGCAACTCAGTTTCCTGAGCTTGTGTTTGACCTAGTGCCATGGATAATCCAAATAAGACAACAAGGCTTACACCCAAAATTGCTTTTTTATTCATTGTTTTTTTCACCTTTTCAAAATTCCACTTTATACATTTAACATGCTAGTGGAAGCAAGAAAAAGTTGCTTAACTCGTTAATAAAGTTTGTGGGTTTTCATTTCGATTATTAATTTTGATTTCAGAGTTTTCATTCTAATTATTAAACTGGTTTTTTTATACAAGTTGTCTTTTTCATTTTAATTATTGGATTTAATTGCCTTGATGGAGTTCTATTAGTTTAAAAGAATCGCTAACCTAAGAACTTGCCATAAAACAAGGCCATATAATATTAGGAATCCCCCCCCAAAATAGTATGTAAACGAATTAAATGTAGCTTCTCTGAAACTATCTTTAGAAATAGGATCTGAACCAATGAGTCTTTCTTTAAGGTTAGAAACTAGTGTTGATTGTCCAAAATTCCCAAAACACGCTCCAATAAAGATGACCAGACCTGCCTCACCAAATATTACATATTGCATGAAAAACAAGATAAAAGCTATTTCAGTACCAAACCCAAAATAGAAGCTCAGTATTAAAATTACATCAATAATAACAAAAACAAGTGAAGAAAAAAATCCTAATAAAACTATTCTTGCCCAGTTTACCTTTAGTTTTTGAGTTGATGAATCTTCTTGTGTTTGAAATTTTGATTGTATATCATCTACTTCTTTTGCCTTCCAAGGTTTTTTTTTCTTACTCATTTCGTTCCCTTTTTATTAGTAATTGTAGAGCCACAAGAATTGCAGAAGCGTTCATTATTTCTAACTAACTTTCCACATACTGAGCATGTAATAACATCTTTAATATTGTTTTTGTAAAGATTTGGGTCAAAGACTGGATTGAGGACAATTTTTCCTTCTTTTGTAGATGCGGTGAAATGGGTGGGATTGTTTATACTTTGAAGAATTTCTCTGGGAAGAACTATTCTCTCTTGTCTATCTATTTCGAGTAAACGACTTTCATCAAGCTTTCTTAGTATTACTTCTCTTCCATGACGGCCTATAATTATTCCATCTTGTATTTCCAATATTCTATCTGCTCTAGCAGCAACTTGTTGGGAGTGAGTTACAATACAGAGAGCAATCCCTAATTCTTCATTTATACGATCAAATAAATCTAGAATGCTTTCTGCAGTAACAACATCTAAATCACCTGTTGGTTCATCTCCAATCAATATCCTAGGATTAGTTATTAGAGTAGTTGCAATAGCTGCTCTCTTCTTCTCTCCTCCCGACAAGGTATTTTCTTTTTTATTCCTTTTGTCCCAAATGCCAAGAAATTGCAATAGAAATTCTGCTCGCTTTTTTGCGATTCTGGGGGAAACCTTAGCATAAAAGCCTGCAAGTTCGATATTTTCCTTTACTGTTAAATGAGGAAGTAATCGACTATCTTGAAAAACTACACCAGCAAAAGCCCTTCTGGCTTTAATTATCTCTTCTAAGCTTGATCTTGTAATATCTTTAGAAAGATCCTTCCAAAAAACCTTACCAGAGGTGGGTTTAGTAATTCCAGCAACTATACTCACTAGTGTTGTTTTACCGCTGCCACTAGCTCCAATAAGAAAGAGTTTTTCTTTGGGATGAACTTTAAAAGATACACCTCTAAGAGCTTGAGTCTCGATTTTTCCAGTTTGGTAGATTTTAATGATATCTTCTGCAACTAAAAGCGGAATTCCATTTTTCTCATTTTGTAGAGTTCCGTCCTCTCTGGATTTTCCTGCGTATGTAGCCATTCTAAACATCTCCATCTAAAACTTGCACACTAATAAAATTGTTCATGGGATTAATTTTTTTTTCTTAATCAACAAGCTAAAAAGGTAAACTCAAATTTACAGCTTCAAAATAAAGTATAAAAAAAGTGCTAAATTTATTTGCACTTTTGTTTATTTTTCTTCTGTGAGGATCTGTTCTAACTCTGGTTCTTGTCTTGATTCAACGAACTCAACGATTCTTCTATATAAGAAATTCCTATTCTTCCAAAAATTATCAAGATTTCCAATAATCAAGAGAATAAAGTAGATTGCAAAGAAAGGTACTAGAAAGAATAACCAAATTGTAAGAGTTAATGCTATTGGATGATACTGCCCTGTTCCTTCATGTTCTAAACCATATATCAGAAATTGGTTGTCTCTCCGGTCAACAAATAATGAATAAAACAACTTTCTGAATTTTAAAACTAGTTCTCCTGTCATTAATGCCATTTCAATACCTATTATTAATGCGAAGATAGCAACTAACACCAAGAAAGTTTTAGCTGATGGGATATGTTTTCTTTTCTTAACTATTTTAAACATAATAAAATTGTAAGTACCAGATACTATTGCTCCAAGAATTATGGGCATAATTACAAGCCATAGATACATTCTAGTAAATTTTGGCTTATCTGGATTTATAATTTGAGCCCCCCATATATCCTGAATACTAAAGTATCTACTTGGATCAAAAGCTTGTTCTGAGGATGTTAAGAAAAATCCACTATCGGTCAACAGGAAAAGTGAAAAGCCTAATAAGAGAACTACAATGGGGGCAAAGAACCATACAAATACTGGTTTTGTAATCAATCTTAAAGCAGAATCTTGACCTGTATTCAACCCATATGTTAGGAATATATTCATCCAATATGAAGGTCCTTCCCAGAAACTACCTCCTCTGAAAGTATTTGTAAGTCCCATTATGAAAACGCTGATAAACCAAATACTTATAATGAGTATTCCTAACGGCGAATGAATTTTCTTCCAAATAGCTCTAAGAGCGGCAAGAAACCAATCTTTCCAAACTTCACCAAATGAACGGGGACTTAAATCTGTGGAGCTAATTTCACTATCTTCAGCTTCAATATTTTCCGTTGCCATGGCACTATCACTTTGTGTTTTACAATAGACATTTTAAACCTTTTCTCTTTATTTGTATTTTTACGTTTAAAAAAAGACTCAACCCAAATACTTTAAGTGTGTAAATTTTTGAAATTTTTAACGCTTAGAGGACCATATAATGAGCGAAGAACACACATTATCATTAACTAGTTGTGGAATAGATGTTGGGACTACAACTTCGCATCTGATTTTCTCTAAACTTAAATTGGAGAAGATTTATACTCCACAAGGAGTGAAATTCGAAGTTACTGAAAGAGAGATTTTATTCAAGGGAAAAATTATTTTAACACCCTTGATGGATGGAGTGAATATCGATTATCTCAAACTGGTTGAATTCCTCAAAGAAGAGTATGAGCGAGCAAACGTCTCTATAGATGATATTGATACTGGGGCAGTTATTATAACCGGTGAAAGTGCGAAGAAGGAGAACGCTGAAGAATTAGTTAAATCATTAGCTCATAAAGCTGGGAAATTTGTGTGTGCTGCTGCGGGACCTAATTTTGAATCAGTTATTGCTGCAATGGGTTCAGGAGCAGCTTTGTATTCCAAAGTATCAAAGAAAACCGTCATGAATATTGATATCGGGGGAGGAACTTCTAATATTGCTATTGTTAAAGCAGGTGAGGTAGTTGAAGCTTCTTGTGTTAATGTAGGTGGAAGGTTGGTAGCTTTTGATGATAAGAATAAAATTATCCGAATCGAAGCTCCCATTAGAAATCTAGAAGACAAGATGGGAATCAAATTTGATTATGGCTTAGAGGTTACAGAAGAACAGAAAAGAGAAATGGCAAAAATATTGGCTGAAAGCCTTTTTGAGGTTCTAAATCAGAAAATAGAATCAAAAATAGCTGAAAATCTGTTGATGACAAACCCCATAGATTTCACTGAAAACATAGATGAACTAGTCTTTTCTGGTGGAGTTGCAGAATATATCTACAATAAAACTGATCATGATTTTGGAGATTTAGGTAAATATCTAGGAGAAGAGATAGTAAAGATTGTTAATGCTCAAGAAATCCAACTTCATGAACCAATAGAACTTATTCGTGCAACTGTTATAGGTGCAGGCCAATATACTCTTCAAGTTTCAGGTGTTACTACACACATCTCTGATCCAGAAATTCTTCCTATTCATAATGTTCCTGTTCTTGAACCTAAACTAGATAATAAGGATATAACTGAAGAAAGCGTGAAAAAGGCTATTTTAAAAAGCTTCAATCTTTTCGATGTCATGGAAGGTGAGGGCACTGTCGCCCTATCATTTAAAGGAGCAATAGGTGGGTCTTATGCAGGATTAACCACTTTTGCTAAAGGTGTAGTTAGTGCTATTCCTAATACAGTCAGAAAAAAACAACCAATAATTATGATCTTTGATAGGGACATTGGAAATTCTGTAGGAAATGTAATGAAAAGAGAAACTGAAGCTAAAGAAAACATTATTTCTGTGGATGAAATTAACGTTCAAGAGGGAGACTTCATTGATGTTGATAAACCTAAAGCTGGGGGACAAGTAGTTCCTGTAGTTGTGAAGTCATTAGTTTTTTCAAATTAGAATCGCTACCAAGCTATTGCTAGTCCATCAGCTCTTGGACTCGTTCCTCCACATAACACTCCGCTTTTGGGATCGCGTTTGATAATTTGTCCTCTACCAAAAATCATTCTAGCATTACCTGAAGTTGGAATAATATCATGTCCCATGCTACTTAGAGTGCTCATTGTTGACTCAGATATTCCTTCTTCAAGAGCAATATTTCCACCACTTGTTCCATCTCTTATAGTGAATCTTGGTGCATTTAGTGCTTGTTGAGGGTTCATACCGTAATCAACCATGTTAATGATTACTTGAGCATGTCCTTGTGGTTGATTGAAACCACCCATAACACCAAAACTAGCATAAAGCTCTCCATCTTTAGTAGCCATACCTGGAATAATTGTATGATATGGTCTTTTGTTAGGAGCTAAAACATTGGGATGACCAGCTTCTAAAGTGAAATTTGCCCCTCTGTTTTGAAGAGTGAAACCGCATCCTTGAGGAATTAATCCTGTACCAAAACCCATGTAATTAGAATTGATGAAACTACAAGCATTCCCTTCACTGTCTGATACTGAGAAATAAACAGTGTCTGAACTTATAAAAGGCGAACCCCTTTCTGTGTCTACAGTTGCTTTAGTTAAATCGATTAGTTTTCTTCTTTCAGTTGCATAATCTTTGGAGATTAATTCCTTAATTGGAACACTCACAACATCTGGATCTGCTACATACCTTCGTGTATCCGCAAAAGCTATTCTCATAGATTCTATCATTACATGCAAGTGTTCAACAGAGGAGTGCTTCATTTTTGATAAATCATATTCTTCTAAAATATTAAGTGCAATGAGTGCAGTGATTCCTTGACCGTTAGGAGGAATCTCATATACATCAACTCCATTGTAATTAGTTGATATTGGTTCATCATATGTGTTAAAGTGGTTCTTCAAATCATCTAGGGACATTACTCCATTAAGAGACTGTATGAGATCAACGACTGCTTCTGCAATTCGTCCCTCATAGAATCCTTTTTCCCCATATTCCGCTAATGTTCGGAATGTTCGTCCTAAAGTTGGATTTTTCATAATCTCTCCTTCCTTGGGTGCCACACCTTTGAGGAGCATTTCTTCTCCAAAAGGACCCTTTTTAATCAATTGTTCACTTTGTTTCCAAGCTAAAGCAGTAAATGGAGCAACAGGAAAACCGCTTTCCGCTAATTCTATTGCTGGAGCAAGAATTTCCTCTAGTTTCATGGTTCCAAATTTTTCAACTGTATCTACCCAGCCGGCAGCAGCTCCTGGAACAGTTATTGTGTGAATACTAAGGGGTGGTAAAGAACCTGTAATGTCCTGGTTAGCTAAAATATCTAGGTTAAGATCGGAAGGAGCTCTTCCACTAGCATTGAGTCCGAAAACTGTCTTTTGCTTGCCATCATAGTATAAACAAAAACAATCTCCACCTATGCCTGTTGAGCAAGGTTCGGTCACGTTCAACGCAGCAGCTGTTGCAACAGCTGCATCTGCAGCATTTCCTCCTTGTTGCAGTATTCTCATACCTGCTTCAGACGCTAGTGGTTGACTAGACGCAACTATACCTCTTCTTCCATAAACAGGGGAACGATAAGAATCAAACTTTAAACTCATGGTGAGAAAATAATCTAGTTTAAAATAAACCTAATGGTCAGTCTTTCTTATCATTGTTGGAAGAACTCATTTATCTTTTGGAAAAATTTGAGTCTATTCCAATCTATATTTTCTATTCCATAGTCTTCAAGGAAGTAGTTAACCCATTCTTCACCATAGTTATATCCTATGCTCCATATTCCAGCAGCTAAATCAAAATATCTATCATTTATCCCTCCCCAAGACCAATCAATAAAACCACTAAGGATTCCTTCTTTGATTAGAATATTTGGTAAACAATAATCCCCATGAGAAAAAACAGGATCAAAGTTAGTGGGTTTTAGTTTTTTGACTTCTTCAAATAATTCTTCAGGACTTTTGTCTGACCATCTTTCATCGAAATCATCACTCTTAACATCACCCCTCTCCATTATTTCCTTGGCTTTTTGGAGTAATTTATCTGGGGAGTAATCTATTGGACATGCAGCTGTGGGAGTTGAATGTATTTTTTTCAGACCTTCAGCTAGTATTTTTACATTTTTACGTTTTTCCTTGTCAGATTCTGCAAGGTGTGAAACCTTCCCTTCAATTTCCGATATCAAAAGAAATTCTGTATCATTCTCTTTCCCAAAATAAATAACCTCGGGAACCTCTAGTTTCTGAGATATCCATTCTAAGATAATTTTCTCTTTTTCCAAATCAAAAATAGAAGATGACTTGTTGATTTTAAGATAAAGCGATTTTTCATCATTAAACAACTTGAAGACTTTAGCTCTTGAACAGCCAATATTGTTTACCTCAAAGGAAAACTCTTTTAGTATCTCCTTAAGTTCTTCTGGGAGGTTCAATGGTAAGGATTCTTCATCCATTTAAATCAGATTGAATGAAGATTACTTTCTTAAAATTCTTTGGACTTATGACCCAATGGTAGCTGCATTCTTTCACTATCAAAAATTGGCCTTACTGTGATTTAAGGAAGTTTTTGCAAGAAAATAAACGTTACTTATTATTGAATGATAAGAGCTGATTCTCATGATATTCGCCTTATTGAGTGCTCTTCTAGTAAGGAGATATATCTAAGAAGATACCTTCTTGTAAGGAAGATATTACTTCTTGAACAAAGATGTAGTTTCCTTAACTGAACCACATTTTCTAATAAAGTTTATTTACTACAGAAAGTCCCTAGGGTTAATGAGTAAGAGTAGAGCTAGATCACCAGAAGCAAAAGATAAACAAATTCAGAGAATTGTCACAGAAGCTAGAGAATTATTCTATGAAGTTGGAACTACTGGATTTAGTATGAGAGCATTAGCTAAACGACTTGATATGTCCCAAAGTAATCTCTATAACTACTACTCTAGTAAGAGAATGCTTTGGTTTGAAATTATGAGACAAGATTTTACGGAATTGAGAAATCAAATTCAACCAATTGTTTTGAATCACGAAGGAACATCTGTTGAATTATTGGAAAATCTTACTGATTTTTATTTTGATTTCGCGGAATCAAATTATAGGAGATATAAGTTAATGTTTGTACTCCCACCCCCTCCAGCAGAGGGTCAACCTTCAGAAGATGAGAAATTTATTCCTCAAAAGACATTGAAGCTCTTAAATTTGATTGAATCAGCTCTCTCTCAAGGTTTGTCTAAAGATATCGATTCAAATAAATTATCATTATATCTTTGGTCTATAATTCATGGAACTGTTCTATTGACAAATACAATTTTATTTGATCCAGGTTATAAAGTATCTAACTTTGGTTCAAAAGATGAATTTAAGAAATTTGTAAAAGAACAATTAAAACAGCAATTACGTCAAATTACACTAGTTTAAGTGTAAGTCTTTATTGCAGCTGTTTGGAGAGAGAGTTTTAAATAGATTTTCCCATATTTCACAAAGATTTGTAGATAAAAAAGCTATAGAAGCCCCTTTGAATAAAAAGGATATTTCAAAAACTCATTCTAATCATTGGAACAATATATAAGTGTTTGAATGAGCGTACAAAAATAAGGTGTAGGAAGGAAATTAAAATTAGTCCGTCTTAGTCTTGCTGAAAACCAAAGGTGGTTCCTTCCACACCATTTTCCCTTACATCAAAACAAATCAACCCTCAGTGTAGATTTAGTCTTCTTAGACAATTTTTCTAGTATTGCATTAATATTACATACAATTAATAAAGAAAATTCTTGAGTTTATAATGCAAATTAAATATATAATAATAAAAGGCGATTTCAATGGAAGAGATAAAGCGTGAAGATTTGGTACGTCAGCTTAAACATCATTCCAATAAGGATGTTCTACTTAATCAAGAAACTATCGACTTTGTTTTATGGAAGTTAAATGAAATAAAGCATGAAGTTGGTATCAAACTAGAAAACAAAGAAAACTCTACCTTTGTTAAAACTAAGAGTGGAAGTTAATTTCTTCATTTTGGGGGAGAAAGTTGTTAAGACTTAAATAAAACTTATTTGTCTCAAAACTTCATGGATTCATTTCTTGATTCAATTAAGCATATTACAGATACTTTTGGAACACGGATTACAGGAACAGAAGCAGATCAAAAGACATGCAAGTATATAGAAGAAAAATTCCGCTCTCTTTCCTCTAATGTTGAAGTTGAGACCTTTCCCGTAGTTGGAAGAGCTTTACAGAATCTTATTCTCTTCCTTGTATGGGGATATTTTATTTCTGTAGTAGCATATTTCTTCATTCCATTTATAGCTCTAGTTCTAGCGATAGTAATGTTGCTTATCTACTATTTAGCAAGGTTCAAGGATAAAAATCTTGTAAATCTTTTAACTAAGAAATCCAGTTCTAGCAATATTATTGCTAAGTTTGAACCTGTAAACGAGACAAAGAAGATTGTTATTTTCTCAGGACACCATGATTCGGCTTTTCACATGCCTCTATTTGAGAAAAAAATTGCTCAAATCACATTCATTCAGAATAGTGCTATAGCTGGAATTGTTTTATTAGTTATAGCTGCTATTTGGAAATCAATTTTCTTTCTAGCACCTGAAATTGGAATTTTCAAAGTGTTCTCTTATTCAATAGGTTCGTTAGTAGTAAATTGGTTGCTCTTACCTGATTTAATATTTGCATTAGCAATAGTTGGTTTAGGGTTTGGATTTTACTTCTTGGCAAATATGGTTACTAATACACCAGTTATGGGAGCAAATGATAATCTCACCTCTGTAGTTATGTTGTTTGCTTTAGGTGAACATCTGAAAGAGAATCCTCCAAGAAATATAGAAATAAGATTAGCTTCATTTGGAGCAGAAGAACCTGGGCTTGTGGGAAGCAAACATTATGTGGACAAAAGAATTAATGAGCTTAAAGATGCCATAAATATAAATTACGAAACATTAGGAAGCGGAAAATTAGCTTTAATAGCTAAAGAAAAAGACAACAATGTAGTTCATGACAATGAATTGGTTATCTATCTTCATGATTTAGCGGAAAAGCATGGTTTTGATTTACCTGCGAAACAAATCCATTTTGGCAATACAGATGCTGGTAGTTTCTCTAAAAAGAATATTTCAGCAACAACAATATTCGCATTTGGTAAAAATGATGTCTTTGATCTCTGGCATTCAACAGAAGATGTAGTAGAGAATCTGGATGAAAAGCTACTTCAACAAGCATTTGATTTGACTTTGAAGATAATTGAAGAATTAGATGAGTGAAGCTGGTTGTATGGTGTGAAATATCAGGTAATTTTTTTTCGGATTTTACTCACTTGTTTAAGAATCAAAATAGTAAATACAATAGACAATATCAAACCAACAAAAGCAACTGGTAAGCCAATGAAAATTAAACCAAATCCTCTCCAATCTTCACATCCCATATCGTAAAACCCAGTTATATACCAGTGATTTAGGAGATGGGTTTCAAGAACCTTCAATTTTATTCTAAACTCTCTATTAGATTTAGCTGAAAAACTTACAAAGAAATCAACATTACCAAAGTCTTCAGCAGTA
>JAUWJS010000002.1 GCA_030607575.1 Candidatus Heimdallarchaeota archaeon
CTGAGGAACATTGTATGCTTCAGCTCTTGAATTACCTGTTGGTTTAAGATCAAAATAATCTGCAGAACTCCTATCTGTTAGATAAGTTTTCAATATCCCATCTTTGATGACATAATTTTTCTGCCCAGGAACTCCTTCATCATCATATTTAATGTATCCAAATGAATTAATACCTGCAGACTTTTTCAGCGAACCATCATCGATTAGATCTACACAAGGGTTTCCAATTTTTTTACCTAGTTTTCCTCTAAGAACACCAGCTGTTTGAACAAAATCACCCTCTGCGGAATGTCCAGCAGCCTCATGTGCAAAGAGATGATTTATTGTTCCATCTAAAACAACAGGATATCTACCACTTTTCACCTTTGGGGCTTTTAAACCTTCTAAAGCTCTCTCTTTTGCTTTCTCCCCTAATTGGTTTGGACTTCTAATATCAATTAACTCTACACCACCAATATGACCTATTCTACTTCTCCCTTCTATGGTTTCAGAACCTTCTCTGGCAACAGATAGAGCATACATCATTACGTAAGGAACTTCATAAATAATCTTTGTTCCTTCTGTAGTAGCCAAAGTCATTCTTCTAAGAACTTCTCTGAAAAAGGATGTTCTAGATTTGATCTTGTCATCCTCTTGAGCTTTATCAGCTTCTAGTGTAAATTCTATTTTTTCATCAAAACCCGTGTTATCCAGTTTTTTCTTCTGTTCTCCTGTAAAATTGTCTTCAACAACTTTCACTTTAACTAGAGAGATGTCTTTTTTCTTCTGCTTCAGATTAAGCTTGTTTGCTTTTAGAGCCATATCTATTACATCTTCATATTTCTCTAAAGGTCCATAAGCAAAACCCCATGCTCCTTCATTTAAAATTCTAATTCCTAAACCTGATTCGATTCCAGTAGTACTAGCTTCTACTCTCCCATTTACTGTTCGAATCTGAGTCATAAGTGAATTTTCTGCTCTTATGTCTCCATAAGGTATTTGTAAATCATGCAATTTCTGTAATGCTTTATCAACAACATCTTGAGACATTATTATCATCCCGATAAAACATAGGTCAATTATAAAAGTATTCAAATGAAGTACTGTTTGTCTATTAATTATGAAATAAACTTAAAATGAATATAATTATCTGTTAAATATGGATTTGAATCTAGCAGGAAAGCATATTTTATTGACAGGAGGTACTGGAGGGATAGGGAGGGCTATTATTGACCAGTTAGTTGAAGAAGCTGCTAAAGTAACTATTCATTATAATACTAATATTGTGAGTGCTACTGAGATACAAAACAAATATGATTCAAGTGACGTTTTCCTTGTTCAAGGTGATTTGAGAAAAGAAAATGATATTGAAAATCTTTTCTTTCTAGCAAATGATCATTTTGGCAGAATTGATAACTTAATCGCTAATGCTGGTATTTGGAGTTCTGAATCTACTCTTACATCTGAATTAAGTTTAGATCGATGGAATAATACTTTAGGTGTTAACTTAACAGGTGTGTTTCTTTGTGTAAGAGCTTTTTTTAGAAATCTAATTAAATATCCAGGGAAATCCGCTTCAATGGTTCTCGTAGGTTCTACAGCTGGTTTTTTTGGTGAAGCTGGACAAGCGGATTATTCTGCTTCCAAAGCTGCTCTAATGTATGGACTAACGAAAACTTGGAAAAATGAGATAATCCATTATGTGGAAATGGGTAGAGTTAATTCCGTTGGTCCAGGATGGGTTCTTACAGAAATGGTTGGGGAATCATTAGAGGACATGGAAGAAGTAAGAAAAATTCTACAGACAATACCTATGCAAAAAATTGCATCAGCTACTGATGTAGCAAATACAGTTTTGTTCTTATTATCTGATAAAGCTTCAGGTCATATAAGTGGTGAATCTCTTCTAGTAAGCGGTGGTATGGAAGGAAGGGTTCTTTTTGATAAATCTAATGTGGATTTGAGTTATTTTAAAAAGAAAAATAATGGTTAATAGAAGTATATATCAATAGCAAACTTTTTTTTACTTTATCAAATGTTCTCATGATGTCAAAATCTCTTCATCTTAAAGAAGTTGAGTCTAATTACTCCACTGTTCTAGAAAAAATTCACAATAGTGCAAGACTTACTGGAAGAGATGGTTCAGATATTACACTTGTGGGAGTAACTAAGAGAATTGCTTTTGACAGGATAAAGCCGGCTCTAGACGCAGGTTTAAGGATAATTGGGGAAATTATAAGCACTGAATTGAAGAAAAAAATACTTAAGATCAAGGAATACTCACCTTCATCAAAAATTCATGTTGTAGGTCAGATGCAGTCAAATAAAGTCAAATATTCTGTTGAGCGATGTAATTTAATTCAAAGTGTACAAAGTAGTAAAATCCTATCTTTGATAAATAAATATGCACAGAAACTAGATTTAGTTTATCCCATTCTTTTACAAGTCGATTTAAGTCAAGCAGAAAGAAGAAAAGGTTTGAATCGTCAGGAAGTTATCAAATATCTAGAAGAGATTAAAAAACTCAATCATATAGAGGTTCAAGGAATTATGACAATTGCTCCTCTTGAATATGAACTAGAAGAAGTTTTACTAAGTAAGTTCTTTGAGAGAACAAATTCCATTTTTCAGAAAGAGATTAAACCTCGAATTTCAGTTGATTCTCCCATAATTTCAATGGGAATGTCAAGTGATTATGAAATTGCAATAAAGCACGGTTCTAACATGGTCAGAGTAGGTACAGCTATATTTGGACCACGAATATGAATTCTTCTTCGAATAGTTAAGCATTATTTAAAAAACATGTAATGCAAGTTAGCAATAATGCCTATTTGTCTCTGTTAAAGGCTGATTTGACTATTTTGGAACAAAGAAAGAAATTACCTAAAAATATATTCATGTGAAATAGAAGATCATTCAAGAAACTTTATCTTTAATTTTCTTCATTGTTTGTCCTCTACTATTGCTGTGGGGTATTCAGACAATCTGAATAATGCTTCTTTTATCGTTTCTGATAAATCTATAATATTTGTTTCACCATTTTCTATGAGATAGGAAATTACTGCTTTCATCCCTTCAAGTACTGGACCTGTATTTTCATCAAATTTCATTCTTGCTACAAATCCAACTATATCACTCATAACAATCAATCGATCTCTGTATTCATCCATTTCTCTCTTATAATCTGGTTCTAGATAAAGTCTGATTTCCCAATCTTTGGGGAGGCTAATTACTGAAACATTTGGAAATTTCAAGATATCCATTACTTCAGCTCTTGTTGAAAATACCTCCTTTGGGAAATCACCTAATACGATATAATATCCATTAATATCACTTGACAATTCAAGATCGTTTTTGATGAATAAAGTACTAGTTAATCTTCCATAAGTATCAATCATCTTTGTAAAAGTATTTCCTAGAACCCTCATGTTTAAGTAAAGATTGTTTTCAAATTCCATTCTAGAGCGACTTTTACTCCAAGCTTGAAGAACTGAATCTGCTACTCTTTTCTCACCACTTATCATCTGATTATAGGAATCATCGATTACATATTCTGGTATTCTTCTGTATAGAAGGATTGAAATTGCGATTTCCATGAAATTCTTAGGTAATTCTGCAATTTCTTGTGGATTGATTCTGTTTACAGTATCAATAATCTCTTTAAGACTTTGTTTTTCAGAAATAGTAAGCTTTCCATATTCCAATTTTTGTATTTTGAATACATCTCCAATCCATTTGGAAGCTTTTCTACCAACTTCTGATAAGTGAGACGACAAATTAACACTTACATCTTTTGACCAGCTTTCAACCATTTTAGTCATCTGATCATTCAAAGGATTCCAGTTTTTGATTAACATTCTTCGTATATATTTGAGTTCTTTGAGAGATTTACTATAAAGTCTCATTGCTTTCTTTTTGTAATTCAAATCATTTCTTCTTAGATTGGAGAATCCATTAAGTAATTCTTGTAAGATTCTATATATTTTTGGTGCATAGATATTCCAGCTTTCTTGGCATCTCTCATGGAAATTTTTCCCCCTGAATCTTTGTGGAATATCGTGTATAATTGGAAATGATGGAAAGCCGTTTTGAATATCTGGTAATCTGTGAGCTGGTGTTAGTTTTCCAGCCATTTCACGATTAAAAACAGTTATCAGAGTATCGAGTTGATGGTATACTTCTCCTTCAAAGTGAAACATTTTCTGAAGATAAGTACTAATCATTCCTCTAAGAATTGCCTTTGAATATGCTCTTTTTAGAACTCTTGTATTTATCAGACATGTAGTAAGAAATTCTGCATCTTGTTCAGCAGCTCTAAGTGGAATAATTGTGTTAGCTAAATTTATAGTTACATTTTGCTTCTGTAACAATTCTGTTGAAGAAATAGTTCTTCCATCAAATCGAAGTTTAGTTCCTTTAAAGAATGATCTCTTTAACTGCACAGGAACTGAATTTACAAAAACTTTGATTTCTCCTTCATCAATAGCAGCACCTATGAGATCAGTGGAACTCAGATTCATTTGTTTTTGAGTTTCGTAACCTCTGCCTTTTAGATCATCCATAATTTTAGATAGAATACTAACAAAAACTGTTTTTGGGGCAATTTGTCTGAAAGAATTAACCATAAAAGAAAAGATGTCTCCTAAGCTTGCATTAAACAGCTGGTC
This sequence comes from Candidatus Heimdallarchaeota archaeon, assembly GCA_030607575.1. Classification (GTDB taxonomy): domain Archaea; phylum Asgardarchaeota; class Heimdallarchaeia; order Heimdallarchaeales; family Heimdallarchaeaceae; genus UBA460. Next base: position 4,647 of record JAUWJS010000002.1, read on the forward strand.
TTTGATAATTTTTTCTAGGGTTGTGATAATAGCTCTTTCCAAAGCACTTGCAAATAAGACTGATTCTTCAATATTTGACAATTCTAATTGTTTACCTACACCCATAGTAATGAATTTATCAGATAGTTGCTTCAGCCACTTTGGTTGTAAAACTGTCAGTTTAGAAAGTCGTTCCTTTATCAAGGCTCTTTTTACACTGATAGAAGTTACTTTTCCTTTAGATCCTTTGCTTTTAATAGAAGAAAGTTTCTTCTCACCCAAAATGGAAAAAGTAAAATCAATAATTGCATTCCAAATACTTGGTGGTAGTTTCTTTCCTATGAAAGGTTTGATAAGTTGAGTATAAAACATTCGAGCACTTTGAAGAGCTAAAGGTGAGACATCTTCAATTAAGGCATCGCATATCATAGAACCTGGATTTGGTACTTCAGCTGCTATGGTTATCTGGTTTTGGATTGAAGAGAAAAGGTTAACATCTCTATAATCAATTAGAGAACATAAAGGTTCATCTTTTGCTAATGCATAGACTATCTCCTTAGCTAAGTTATGAGCTATGAATGAACTAGCAGAATGGATTTCATCAATTGTTAGTTTCTTAAGTTGAGTTACAACCTTCTTTTTCAGGTTCTTTGCAAGATATCTGTCTATCAGCTCTTGTGGCTTAATGTCTTTGCTCTTAAGATTTCTTTCAATGCTATTTCGAATTTCTTCGATTACAAACCTTGGTCGCTCATACTCAACGAGAACAAAAGGATCCTTAATTATAATCTGATTAAGTATGTCTTGTGCTACCATTTGAACTAAAAGTTGACGTTTGAAGGGAACTATTGCTCCTTTATCCCATGAATTTTCATCCTCTCCTAACCACGTCCTCAAATCTTTTAACTGTGCAACTGTAGGAAATTTTATCTCATCAGTTTCCAAAATTTTGATGTTTTTGTTGATTAATTCATTCAACCCCCTATTGTTCGAAGATATAGATAATTTCTGCTTTGCAATTGTACAAGCTTTCAGGAATGCTTTTGAGACAAAATCTGGTGAAATCATTTTTCCTATAGCCATGTTTTGGTGAAAATTCGGTGTGAGAACAATAAATTTGCAGAAAGAAAGAGCCAACTCTTGAACAAGTTGCTCCTCTATTTTGCTAATCTTTCCTGGTTGGTTTGATTTTACTACATATTGAACAACTACATTATCCGCTTCTTCTGCTAAAGTGAAAGTTCCAAATTTAACATACTCATTTTCCCCAGTCATAAATTGGGAATTGGTTACTTCTACTTCAGTAGTCATTAAGGTTTGTAAAGATAGTAAGATTCCTTGCATCATGCTGGAATCTTTAGCAAGACCCCCTATTGTGGCAAAACTTATACCAGCATCGCTTCCTGCTGAAATCCATAAATCATAGGGAAAGTGTTTAGACATAAACCTCACATATTGTACGTTGTAACTAAACGTTCTCAATTCTTAATTTTTGTGTTCTTTAATATTGTTTTGCCTAATGGTAATCGCAAAAGAATAATGAGGAATAAATATTTTGAGATTTACTTTCCATTTAGATAACAGAAAGTTTAAGAATTAATCATATACAAGTTAGAGTAATCAATTCATTAATTTATGTGAATTCAAGATGGGCGAAACCACATCAACTGTCAGAATTAGAAGACTTGTATTGGATGTTTTAAAACCTCATCAACCAAGGATGGATGTTTTAGCTTATGCAGTTGCTGAATTATCTGGTGTAGATTCTGTTAACGTTACAAGAACAGAAACTGATTCAAGCACAGAAGGAATTGTTGTTACCATTGTCGGTGACAATCTAATCTACAAAGATATTGAAGATGTTTTGAGAGATTATGGATCTTCAATTCATTCAGTCGATGAAGTAGTAGCAGGTGAAGAAATAATCGACACTGTAGCACTTCCTGATGAAGAAGAAAGGTAATTCCTTTATTTTCATAAGAAAAAATCAAACTGAAATCGCTATATCATGGGGTAATAAAGTTTTTTAATTCATAGAATCTTTGCTGCTTTGATACCTAACTCAAAGGCTTTTAGATTCTGTTCAACATATTTTACAGGAACACGTTGTTTTAGAGCATTTCTTAATTCGTCTTCTGTTAGAGGAAACTCTTCTACTTGAGATAATGCTCCTAGAAGTACTATATTCTGTGTTAGAGCTAATCCTGCTTCAATAGCTAGGTTTTCAGCTTCAATCATTACTAATTTTACATCGAATTTTGTAATGTTTTCTTCTATTTTTTCTTTAGCATTTTCTGCAGCTTCTTTATCTTTTTTCCATGAGATAGGAAAGAGAACTGTGTTAGATGTAATTGCAATTCCACCAGGTTTTAGAAATTTCATATATCTCAAAGATTCATTTTGCTCCAAACCAACTAAGACTTCACAGGTTCCTATAGGATTAGTTGGTGAATGTAGTTTTTCTCCAATTTTTAGATTAGTAACCACAGATCCACCTTTTTGAGCCATTCCATGAACCTCAGATCCTAGAACATGTAAGCCTTTCTTCCTTGCTGCTATCACAATAATATCTGTGATAGTTAGAATACCTTGACCTCCTACTCCACAAACAATCATTTGGTAAGTTTTACTCATCAATATCTACCGCCTTTGATATCGCTTCTACAGGGCAAATTTGCGAACAAACACTACATCCCGTGCACATTGAAGGGTCAATGATAGAATATTTCTTGCCTTTAGAATTAGTTTCGATACTCCAAGATATAGCTGGACACTGGTATTGAACAATACATGTACCACATGCAATACAAGTTTCTGGGTCAATATGATAAACTTCGATTTTCTGTCCACTTCTTCTCTGTTGTCTCCACCATTCATTTGCACAGATTTTCCGCATTATTATTACAGTGGGACCTTCATGTTGCAACGCATCCTCAAATATCTTTTTACCATTCTCAAAATCATAAGGATCAAATACAACAACATATTCTACACCCAGAGATTTAGCTACTTCTGCAATATCAATATTCTCTGTAGGATTGGGTTGAAAACCCGTCATAGCAGTCATTCGATTATCAAGAACCAAAATATTAATGTTAGCCTTATGATAAACTGCATTTGCTAGTGCAGTTAATCCTGTATGGAAAAAAGTACTATCTCCAATATATGCAAAAATTGGTTTGTCTTTTATCACTCTGGAAAAACCATTAGCCATACTTATTCCTGCCCCCATACAAAGAATAGTATCAGTTACCCAGGGATCAAGTGAGTAACAACCTATATCGGAAGCGAAAATACCTTTATTTTTTCTAACAACTTTGGACAATTCCCAGAAAGCAGCTCTATGTTGGCATCCAGGACAGAATAAAGGTGGCCTAAACGGTATAAAATCAGTGATTTCTCCCTCTGCTTTTTGTATTTCTCCAACAGAAGCCAGTTCTCCACCAATGACACTTTGTAAAGCTTCAGCGACTAATCTAGAATTTAGCTCATGATATTTCTTTGTAATTCCTGAACATTTTCCATGAATTTTTGGAACAATTCCATTTTGAATGAAAAGGGCTGAAATCCTATCTTCTAAATAGGGATCAACCTCCTCGATGAAGATAATGTTTTTCTTATCTCTAGCAAATTCAAGAATTGTTTTTTCATCCAAAGGAGCAACCATACCTAGTTTCAATATTGGGGAATCTTTATCTAATATTTCTAATGCATCTTTTACATAAGCATAAGAAATTCCGCTTGTGATAATCCCGTATTCTATACCATTTTGTCCTTCAATTACAGATAATCCGCTTTCAGGAATCCATTCCTTAATTGATTCCATCTTAGCGACTAACTTTGGATGATTTGCTCTGGCTAAGGCAGGTAAACACTTATATCTATTGCTTTTTTCAAAATCTCCTTCTCTTAAACTAGTTTCATATTTATCAAACTGAACATCTGATCTAGCATGTGATATTCTTGTAGTTGACCTAACAACTAAGATTGATTCGAATTTTTCACTTATTTCAAATGCTAATTTTGTAAATTCTTTAGCTTCTTGTGGATTTGAAGGCTCTAAAACTGGTACTTGGGCAGAGACTCCTAACCATCTTGAATCTTGCTCATTTTGACTACTGAAGCAGTGTGGGTCATCTCCAACTAAAAGAACAAACCCACCCTTAGTACCCATATATGCAGCACTATACAGCGCATCTGCCAAGACATTTATACCAACATGTTTGCAAGCTGTCATTGCTCTAATCCCACTTATGGACGCAGCATATGCAGTTTCAAAAGCTACCTTTTCGTTAGTGCTCCACTCTGCATAGAATCCCAATCTTTTAGATGCAGCAATTATAGCAGTACTTGCTTCGCTACTAGGAGTACCTGGATAAGCTGCGAATAATTGAACTCCAGCTTCTATGGCCCCTCTGGCTATAGCTTCATTCCCTAGACAGAGAACTCTATTTTCTTCATTTGCAATAAGCTCTTCTAACTTAGCCATTTATATTCAAGAGAAGGGGAAAATCGGACTAAAAAAGGATTGTGACATGAATATATTTTCAATTTATTTGACTATGTTACTTGTAAGCTGAGTTTGGTAAAGGTCTCGATATTTTCCTTTTTTCTTTAATAATTCTTTATGAGAACCAATTTCAACAATTTTTCCATCATCTATGACTACTATTTGAGAGGCTGTTTTTATTGTAGATAATCTATGAGCAATAATTATAGAAGTTCTTTCACGTAACATAAGATTAATTCCTTTCTGAATTAGAGATTCAGTAATAGGATCGACAGAACTGCTACATTCATCTAAGATTAGAATACTTGGGTTTGCTATGACAGCTCGAGCAAGTGATATAAGTTGTCTTTGACCTAAAGATAACCTAGACCCTCCTTCTTTTACATCCGTATCATACCCCTCTGGGAGTTTCAAGATATAATCATGCAATCCAAGCATTAAACATACATCATATATTTCATCATCAGTTGCATCCTTTCTCCCAAACTTTAGATTATCCTTTACTGATCCACTAAAAAGATAAACATCTTGAGGAACAACAGCTATATTTTTTCTTAATGTTTCTAAATCGATTTCCTTTATGTTTATTCCATCAATACTAAGTTCTCCTTTTGTCACATCATAATAGCGTGATAATAGTTTCGTAATTGTTGTCTTACCAGCACCCGTTTGACCAACCAAAGCTATACTTTTCCCAGGTTCTATGGTTAAATTAATATTTTTAAGAACAGGAACCTTTGGTTGATATCTGAAATGCACGGATTTTAGCTCAATAAGTCCTTTAATTTTCTTAGGGAAGAAAGGCTTTGCTGAATTCTTCACGGAAGGATCTTCGTCTAATATTTCAAATACTCTTTCAGCACTGGCAAATCCTGATTGTATGACCGTGTAGAAGGTAAAAAGACTAATTACTGGCATGAAGAATCTATTCGAGTATTCTAAAAATGCATACAGCTTTCCATAAGTAAGAGTACCAAGCGAAATAACTGAATATCCTCCGAAGATGATCACAATGGTACTCCCCAAAGCAGCTATTAGTTGTATGATCGGCATGAATAAGGAGGAAACCCCTGCAGCTTGAACATTTGCTGAATAATTTTCCTTATTTAGATTCTTAAAATTTTGAATGTTCTTTTCCTCTCTAGAAAGAGCTTTAGTTACTTTTACTCCTGAGATTGTTTCCTGTAAATTTGCAGTAATTTGAGCAATTGCGACTCTAGTTCTTCTGTATGCTGATCTTACGCGTTTCTGGAAGAAGAATGCTATCATAATTAGGATTGGGATTACAGTAATTGTCAAAAGAGTCATATTCACATCAAGAATGAACATCAGGACGAGAATCCAGACTAAACTAATGAAATCTGCAAAAATGTCTATGATACCTGTCGTCAATAACTCTCCTAAGGAATCTACATCATTCGTTAGTTTGGAAATTGTTCGACCAGATTCTGTCTCAGTAAAATAATCAAAAGAAAGATATTGCAGTTTGGTAAATAAATCATTTCGAATACGATAAATCATCTTTTGTCCAAGCTTAGCAAAGAAGATTGTTCTTACTAATATCAAGATGAAATTCACAACTATGAACAATAGATACATGGCTCCCATGATTAAAAGAGAATTAGTTATCTCATTCTTAGATAGGGGGATCATAAAACTGATGCTTTTTGTTAATATTCCAATATTAGAACCATTGTAATTTGAAACATATGTGTTTCGGAAACCAGATAATATTAATTCCAAAGAACTAACATCGGTATAGGGTTTAATGAAGTAATCGATAATTTGCATCATTAGAATAGGGATAGTAGTAGTGAATAGCGAAAACACAACCACGATAGCTAGAACAGAAATTGCTTCTGATTTATAATAGCTAAAAACACTCAGAATTTTCTTAAACAAAGTCCAATCGGAATATTTTTTGTCTCGTTTTTCTTCTTCTCTCGCCATGTAGCGCATTATATGACCCATTAATCATTACCCCCTTGAATCATGTCTTTTTGACTATGTTGATCAATTTCACCATAACTCTGTTCAAGGGTTTGGTAAATTTCTTGATAAAGTCCTTTTGAATTTATTAGTTCAGAATGTGAACCATCTTGAACAATCTTTCCTGCATCGAAAACCAAAATCCTATCTGCATAATGAACTGATGAAATTCTATGAGAAATAATAATCGTTGTTCTCCCTTTACTTAAAATGTTCAAGGCTTCTTGTATTTGAGCTTCAGTTTCAGCATCTACTGATGCCGTAGAATCATCAAAGATAAGAATTGAGGGGTCAGTTAGAAGGGTTCTAGCAATTGAAAGTCTTTGTTTTTGACCTCCGGATAGTGTAATTCCACGATCACCAACTTTAGTATCATAAGCGTCAGGTAATCCAGATATGAACTCATGTATTTTTGCTATTTTGCTTACCTCTATAATCTCTACATCTTCAGAATCAGGTTTTCCAAAAGCAATGTTTTCTTTGATAGTTGCGTTGAAGAGATATGTTTCCTGAAGAACCAAACCTATTTGCTTTCTCATTTTCTTTAATTTATATTGTTTGATGTTTTTACGATCAATTAATATTTCCCCTTTAATGGGGTCATAAAATCGAGATAATAAGTTAACAAAGCTACTCTTACCACTTCCAGTACCACCTAAAATTACTATTTTTTGACCAGCAGGTATTGAAATATTAATTCCATCTAGGATTAATCTTCCTTCTTCATATTCAAAACTTACACTCTGATAGGCTATCTCGCCCATGAACTTTGGCGGATCTATAGCATTTGGATCTTCCTGTACTTCTCGTTTAGCTTCAATTAATTCAATAATCCTATCCCCACTAGCTAAAGCTCTTTGAAGAATCCCTACTAACCAAGTGAGTTGTCTTGTTGGTCCAGGTAGAAGAGCGAGATATGATAAAAATGCAATGAAATCCCCTAACATAAGCTCTTGTCTGGTAACTGCTATCCCTCCAATTGCAACTACTAGAGTTGCCCCAAACCCTATTAATAATGTCATTGTTGAAAAATAAATTGCACGATAAATTTGTGTTTTAATTCTTAAATCTCTGTAAATAACATTAGATTCATCAAATTTAGCGATTTCAGATTCTTCTTGAGCAAAACCTCTTACGACGTGAGCACCTGTGACATTTTCCTGTAGTATTGATGTTACGTCTCCAAATTGTCTTCTAGCCTGGTAGAAAAGAGGTCTAACTTTAGTACTAAACCAGTGAACTAACCATATGAAACCTGGAAACAATGCAACTTGAATCAACCCTAGTTTCCAGCTCATGACTAGCATTGCAGCATAAGCACCAATAAAGAAAACTAAGCCATTCATTACTAATCTCAAAGTAAAACTAATCAAACTTTGAATTGCATTAAGATCTGTTGTGACTCTTGTCATTATCTGACCAGTATTCTCATCATCGTAAAATTCTAAACTCAGCTGTTGAAGAATTTCGTAGATATCATTTCGGAGTTCAAAGATTACCTGTTGAGCATATTTAGCCGCATAGAATCGTGAGAAGTAAGTCATAATCCCACCAAAAATAGCAACGCCTAATAAACTTAAGCCAATTGTCCAGACAAGATTAATCTTTTCATTGGGAATAGCATTATTGATTAATTCCCTAACAAGTAAGGGTGAAATTAAACCTATAATTGATGCGACAAACGAAACAACAGTAATAAGCATTAGAAATTTCTTTCTGTGTGAAATATATGGCCAGATAATCTTGAAGATTTCTTTAATAGAATGAGTTCTTTTTCGTTTTTCTAGCCATGACATCTGGTTCAAGTTTTCGTTTTAACGATATAAGAATTATGTTATCACATGAAGAAATGCTATTATTCACTTTGGATAAAAACAGTTATAAATGTCGTTTGAACTATTCTCGTAGAATATGTTTTTGGTGGAGATAGATTGAAAAATAGTAAACTAATATGTTTGACGATAATCCTTACATTCATCATAGCTCCTGCAACAAGTAATCAAGTGACTACTATAAAAGGAGAATTTGAATTCACTGAAACATGGGACTACAAGGGGATAATTACCAGACAAAATCGCCGTGTTAGATATACCCCTATTTATGGAATTAATCCAGATATGTTAAGAACATTCATCTATTTCTTAGATGATGCCAATGATAATGATACAGCTATAGATACTATTGTTGCATTGCATGGAATAAATCCACTACGTAATGCACCACATCACTCCCTAATATTTGAATCAACAAGTTTAGGTGCAGAATATGGATTCAACGTAAGTTCTGAAGCAGGTATGGAATGGGTTGATGTCGAATATGATTCAGATATAGTTAATGCTAGTTCAAGTTCTTTTGACCCAGCAATAAAAGATATTTATGATGTTGTTACAGCATCATCAAAATATTCATTACCAGAATTATATGATAATATTACTTTTCCCACTTATCTTGTTTTTCCAGTTCATATTGCCAATTTCGTCACCCAAACTGGTATAGTAGGGCATTGGAGACAAATAAATAAAGATCAGACTGTTATTAATGGTAATTTTACCACCTTTGGCGCAGATAACCCAATCTTTACTGGACCTGTGAATGAGACAGATCCGACAGATATTGCTTATCCTGAAAATCAATGGTGGCCACAATTTAATGTCACTATTGCTCAAAATGTAGAAAGAACTTCTCTTCCTCGAACACATAGCTTCCAGGTTAACTTTCCATTCACAACAATTGTTGCATCTTTGGCACTTGCTCTTGTGATATTTACATTTGTTAAGAAAAGTAGGAGGAAAACAAGATGAGAAAAATAACTCTATTCATAGTAACTCTAATGGTTACCTCTTTATTCATGTTATCATTCAACAATTCAATCAACGTTACTGCCCAAGAAACTGAAGATGAGGATTGGGATTTTACAGGTACAATGAGAATTACTAGTGATCAAAAGAGAATTCAAGTCTTTGATCCAGTAGCACATGGATATAATGAGACATATGGTGATTTTACAACACCTTTGCTCTATATGGATGTAATAGGTTATGATACGGGTGAAGATGGAGAAATGGATATATATTATGGATTTTATGGCACCTCTAGTCTGTTCGATTTGGCCCATATCAACTATACAACTATGAGTAATTTATTGGTAGTGAAAGTGTTTGCAAAATGGAGTTTAAGGATACCCGAAAGTTCACCTTTGGTTTGGGAAGTTCTCTATTATCCGGATCCGTTTTACGATGCTATTGCTAGTAATTTGTATCATAAAATACCAATTTACTATGTAAATCTTACAAAAGCTGAAGGTGTTAATCTTCAGTTCAAAATTGAACTAGGGTTGAATTATACATTAGGTAATTTTACTACCTGGGGGGCAAATAATCCAATCGTTCCATCTATGCCTACGTTTCCTGGGTATAATGTTTCTGTTCCAGTGTTTACAGCAAATTTACCTATTAGAGAAATTCAAGCCTCGCCTTTCTTCTCAGATCCACTAACTTATGTGACAATTGTAACAATGTTTTTCTTCTTGAGTTATTATGTTAAGAAGAGGGGAAAAAGAACGGGATAGTAGAACAGTTTTTGATTCCCAAACATTTTTATCTTTCTTTCTATTACATCTTTATGAATTGGGTTGATTGGATTATCATACATTGCTTCAATATTGTTAGTCTCAATTTTTAGCTTAACACTAGCAATTTTCATAGTTATTCCAAATATCTTCAAAATTAAACAATATATTTGGCTAAGCGTGAAAATATCACTCATAGTAATTTGTGCTATTCTGGTTATCTCATTCGTTGAGACAAAAATAGACGCTTATTACTTTCTAGGAAGCTTTTTTGGTGTTGGATTTCTGATTAAAGGAATATTGATGTCTAATAGATTAAGCTTTGTTGTATTTCTAGTAAGTTTTATGTCCTTTTCGTTTGTATTTTTGTCTATTGGCAATGTAATTATGTTTGTTTTCAGTCTCTGTTTCTCCTATCTCTTCATATTTGGCATAACTGCCTTTAATTTGTATGACTCAAAAGCTAAAGAAACAATTTTGGAAGATATTAAAGGATTTCAAACTATAAGTTTTATAACTTTACTTGCTTTCCCAGTGATTACTGTATACATACTTTATTTCTTATCAGAGAATCAAGTAATATGGATAGAGAAAACATCTTTCTTCGATTTGTTCAACAAGAACAGTGATGCAATTACTTTCCTGATTGTAGGAATTATCTTTTTGTTAACAATAACATTTGTGTTTGTTTTAGATTTACATGCTCAAGATAAGAAAAGGATGGATGAACCATGGTATTCTTAAGTTATCTAATTGCCCTGAGTCTCATTTGCTTCTGTTTAGGCTTGCTATTATTAATGTTCTCAAAATCAAAAATTCAAATAAATATGAGTTTTATCTTTCTCTTTTTATCAGGTATTTTTCTTATATCTAGCTCGATTATTAGTACTGATATTGTTTTATTCTTCTTATTAGGCTTAGTTTCAATTACTATACTCTTGGCTTTTCATTTCAGAGATCAGTTATTATCAAATAATCATGTAGAAGAGGAGGGAGGAAATTGAATACCATAACTGTCTTACTAATTGCTCAAGTTTCAATTTTGATCGGTTTACCTGTATTTAGACGTCTATTAGTGTTTTCAGATAACGATAAGATTAGGGTAAGAAAAATTTATTCAAGTATTGTGTCTCTTTCTTTGGCTGGATTCTCTATTATTATATTTGCACTTACCATACATTATCTAAACGTAAATGATCTTTCAACCCTAACAGAGGAAATAACCTTATTTTCCATATCTGGATATAATTTTGCTCTCGGATTTCAATTAACTCAAATTCAAGTTCTTCTGTTTGTAGGCATTACTTCTGCTGTAGCTTTGATAAATTTCTATTTGGTATGGAGTCAGGAGAAATGGACTATTGATCAAGTAGATAGAATCTCTATTTACTCGGTGGTTTCTATTCTAGTTATCTTATCTCCAAACTTCTTTCAATTACTGTTCTTCTTAATTGTGGCTGATTTAGTCCTAATTGAATTGTTTTACAGTTTGAATCAAGAAGAAAGTAAGCAGAAGAACTTGAAGATAATGACTGCTTCATTGGGTGTTGGAGATTTCCTGATTTGTATGGCATTCATACTTCTTTTCAGAAGATCAAAAAGCTTTGATTTTGACATTATTTTGAGTGATATTCAGTACAAATTTTTCATTTTTAAACCATATTTTATTGTTCTTTGTTGCTTGTTTCTTCTAGGTATATTAGCAAAAAGTTCTTTGTTCCCATTTCACAGCTGGCTACCTAATATTTGTTCTAAAGAATCTACCTGGAAATTTAGTCCTATAATGGTCAATATTATTCTTGGAATATCACTCATCTTCATTTCCCCAATATACAACTTACTTGTAGTTGTGCCAAATTATTATGCTTGGTATGGTATAATATTTTCTGTAATTGCAACATTTTTCGCCATATTTCTGACAAAGGAATTTGAAAAACAGATTCTCGTTTTCACTTCTTCTGTAGGTTTGTTATTAGTTTCAATTGGAATTGGAAACCTGGCTAGTGCTTTTCAGTTTTTGATGATGTTGCCTTTTGCTTTTCTGGGCCTTGTGATTCTTTCATCAAAATCTATAAACATACACCTAGATCCTCCTACTGATCAAATAAGTAAAAAAATCATCAGATCAATAGCTAATGTTATCTTTGTTACAATTGTTATGATCTCAATAATTTCAGTAATTCCTTTTAGCAGTAGTTTACTTACTTTGGGTTATCTATTCACTTCTAATATTATAGATTTGAGTCTTCTTGTTTACATTTTAACCATTAGTTTAATTTTGGGCATAACTTTAATCTGTATTCAAATAAGTTTGAAATATTTCAAACAAAATCTCTTCATGAAACTAAGATTTTCAGAGTTGTTTCCACTTATAATGATTCTAGTTTTCTTATCAGCAATTAGTGTTCTCTATCCTTTTTATAACATTTTAAATCCATTTTCATTACCTCTTAATTTCTCCCAGGAAAGCCTTTTCATTGCTCTTATCCCAATTTTTGTAGGATGGTTTGTTATCCTTGTTTCATACATTGTTATTGAGTTATTTGCTGAAAAATTCTTAATATATCTCAAAAAATTTTCAACTAAGATTCAGGAACAATTGAGTAAAATATACTATTTCGAATTTATTTTCTCACCTATTAATTGGGTAATTGTTCAAATCATAATTCCTTCAGCAATCTGGTTTTATGTAAATGTGATTAGAGGTTTTATTTACAAGGTTATAATAGTCAGTATCTTCAAATTTTTCTTCTATCTAGCAAACCTCGTTAAGGATTTTGTAACTAATGTTGCAGTTCCACGTACTGTAAATTTCTTTAAGAGAAGCTCTCAGTTTATTCAAAGCTTGGAAAGTGCTAAACTAAAAACTCAGCTACTTTATATAATCCTAGGACTTGGGATAATGTTTGCTATTACAATTATTCTTTATGCTGGAGGTATAATCTGATGAGTTATCCACTTTCATTCTTGTACGATTTCCTACCTCTTGAAATTCTTCTACTGGGAATCATCTTAATTATCGGTTTGGGGTCATTCTCTTCTAAGATTATCAAAAAATTCCCGTTTCTTATGACAAGGATGAGAATTGTTTATGGTTATATTGCTCTTATTTCAAGTATTATTGCAGTTATAGTGTATAGCTACATATATACACCAATAGATAGTACTTATGTAATTGCATTTAATTTGACCATAACAGCTTTTACTTCAGGACTATTTTATGCTGTTTCATTTGCTATCATTATTGGGATTTTCTTATCTATTGTTGAAATAGAGTTGAAATTTAGGAAAAGCTATATGCTTTTTGTCTCTTTGCTTTTAATAGAATCCAGTACTATATTCATTACTGCTGCAAATTCATTGGTGTTCGTTTTCTTTGGTTTTGTATTGGTTTTTACTGGAATGAATTTCTTTATAAGAAACTTTACATCAACAATGCCCGATAAAAAGAAATCTTTCATCGGGAACTATCTAACTTTGAGTAGTTTAGCTCTATCTTTATTGTTTATAGGTTTTGCAGCTCATTCCCTTTCAGGAAATTCCTTTCTATTGTCAATAGAAAACACCACATTACGTCTTTGGGAGTTCATAAGCGAGATATTCATAGTATCTGGATTATTAGTTCTAGTTGGAGGTCCTCCTTTCCACTTTATCTTTTTTGAATCGGAGAATGAGAAATTTAATGCAATAACACAGATAATTCTTTCAGTTCAGAAAGGTTTGACCTTAGCTTTCTTAATTAAATATACTTTAACTATTGCAGAATCATCATTTTCAGTAGTTTTGATTTGGTTATTCACGGTTTGTGGGGTTGTCTATGTTCTTTGGGGAGTATTGGCTTCCATGACAGTAAAAAGATTACAGAAATTAGTACACTATATCAGCATCATATTTGTGGGGATAATACTTCTTATTTTATCCGATTTATTTTCTCCCATCCTCACAGAAGAATTGATAAATCTAACATTGAAGACTGCATTTTATGGAGTACTGGCATTTATTCTTTCGTTAACATTTTCTATATCCTCAATAGGTGTAATTTCAAAGGGTTTCAAATCAGATGAAATACAAATTTTAAGAGAAGTTGGAAGAAATTCTATTTCTCAATTCCTTATACTGGTACTTAATGTACTATTAATGTTTGCTGCACCTTCATCAATACTTCTCGTCTCTCAGAAAATTGTTTTTCCTGATTTCTTCTCGCCAAGAATGTATGCTACAGCTGTGATTCTTCTTTTAGGCGTGGTTTTTTCATTAGTCTATCTTATTAGGTTGCTAAGATCTATCTTCTTTATTCCAATTCAGAGAAGTCAAGAGTTCTCTTCACCTGAACCAGCAGTGTTTATAGGCTCTTTTATTGCTCTGATTCTTATAGTTGCTGTGGTGATTTTTATAAAACAATTCTTAGTTTTCTGCAGTTTGATTTGGATAAACCTAGTTTAGCAATTTCGACAATTCAATAAGTTTTTGAATATAGACACTCGAATTAACTTGATTGGAGTGACTTCTACTAAGCTGAATCTTCCATTAGAGGTAGATCAAATAAATTCTTACCTATCTGATTTAAGAAATCATAGTCCATTTGATGATGAAATCAATGATTTAATTGATCAAATTCTTCAAAATGGCGGTAAAAGGATTAGACCTCTAATCTGCCTTCTTTCATTTGAGATGATATCAAATGAACAGCGCAATGATACGAGTTTAGCTGCAGCTTGTTCTCTAGAAGTTATTCATAATGCATCACTGTTAATTGATGATATTTTCGATAAAGATATTTTTCGAAGAAAAGAAAAATCTTTCTACTTAAAATATTCCACTTTCGCAGCACTTTCAATTTCTTATTCCCTAAGTAGTTTAGCATTAAGCTTAGCTTCTAAAACTAACGTTATTGAAATAGTTGATGAGTTAATTAAGGCAATTCATATACTATCAACTTCATTATTTTTAGAGCAAAAATTCCGGTCTGGAAAGAATAAGATGACTCAAGAGGAAGCGCTTCAGCTAATTGATAGAAAAACTTCAAGTTTATTTGAAGCAGCCTCTGTTATTGGCGTTCTTCTAGGAAATAGCTCAAAAAAGGATAGAGAATCTATGAAGCTCTTTGGGAAATTATTTGGAAGGGCATTTCAATTGAAAGATGATTATTTCTCTTTGACTTCTGAGCAGAATGATTTGGGAAAATCAGGTGTTTGGACTGATATCTCGAACCGTATTCAAACCTATATAGTTTTAGAAGCAATGGATCTGGTCTCTCCTGATGAGAAGGAAATTTTAAATGACTATTATATTGATAAGAAAGACTTTCCAACTGAAAAAATTAAATCTATACTTGTAAATTCTGGAGCTCTTGAAATAGTAAAGAATCAAATATCTCAGTATATCAGTGAAGCAATTGCGATTCTTAATATGTTTTCTAAAAGTCCTTCAAGAGATAAATTAATCGAAATAACAAATCTTTTACACATTTAAAAAAAGAAGTAGGAACTATTCAGATCTAATTCCTTGTATATACTCACTAAACCAGATATGTGCTGTGTATCTATCTGTTGTAACAGGCGGAGCTTTGAACCCATAAGCACAGATTGAACTTATTGGACCACTTCCTGCTCGATTAATAGCTACTTTTGTTGCTCTTATTACATCTACAAGGGTTCCCGCAGCATTAGGACCATCTAAAGTTTCTAATCTAATATCTATTTTAACTGGCATCTCCATGAATCCTTCTCCTAGTATCCAGAAATGACCCACGCGCCTATTTCCTAAGAATTCCAAATAATCTGAAGTCCCACTTGCAAGATTAATATCATTGCCAAAAGATTGTTTAATGCTCCTTTCTTTTACTTCACGTTTGTATTGTTTTCTATCATCATCAAGTGTATTCAGCGTATCAAGCCCCCCAGCAACATCTAGTTGATAAGTGTCTTTTATAATAACCCCTTGTTCCCTTAAAACATCTAGAAACCCTTTATGAAGAACAGTTCCTCCAGCTAAGGATTGTAAATCATCACCTAGAACACATACATTTGCTTTTTTGAATTTTCTTGCCCAACTAGGGTTGTTAGCAATACTAGTAGGTGTACAATTTATGAATGCTACTTCTGCATCAAGAGCTGCTTGAGCATATGTTTCAACGGCATTTTCTGCACCTGAAGGAAGAGCACAAATAAGAATCTCAGATTCTGAATCCTTTAATATTTCAACAACATTTGCTTCAGAACCCTCTGCTACCTTTATGACTTCAAGCAGATGATTTGAAAGACCATCCTTCAAAGGTCCTTTATGAACTTTAACATTGGTCTTTTCAACTTTCACAAATTGGGGAGTACTATTGATTGGTGCAAATATAGCCTCTTCTAAATCTTTTCCGACCTTATCAGTATCAACATCAAAAGCAGCAACAATTCGAATATTCTTAGCTTCATAACTACTGATTTTCGGATAAAGAAGTTTTTCCTTTTTATCTTCAAAGATATTAAGATAATTAATGCCTTGAAGTAAACCTGAAGCAATATTCCCGATACCGGCGATTGCTATTTTTATAACGTCATTTTTCACCATTAACACCTCAGTTAGTTATTTCTCCTCTTATGAATTTTTCAACGAGTTCTTTAGCTTCTGAATCTCTTATTTGTTCAGGAGGATGCTTAAAGAAGTAACTAGAAACTCCTATTAGAGGACCACCAATATTTCTATCTAATGCAATTTTCAAAGATCTTATTACATCGATCATAACACCAGCACTATTAGGTGAATCTTGCACACTCAATTTTAGCTGAGCTGTAATAGGTTGTTCCCCAAAGTTCCTACCTTTTAACCAAAGATAACATATTTTTTCATCATCTAGAAAGGGAACATAATCAGAAGGGCCAATTCTAGTAGGAACTTCATAAGGTAACATGCTTGTAACAGCTTCAGTTTTTGAAATTCTCTT
Organism: Candidatus Heimdallarchaeota archaeon; assembly: GCA_030607575.1. Classification (GTDB taxonomy): domain Archaea; phylum Asgardarchaeota; class Heimdallarchaeia; order Heimdallarchaeales; family Heimdallarchaeaceae; genus UBA460. Next base: position 21,627 of record JAUWJS010000002.1, read on the forward strand.
TGTAGTTAGTCTGTATTCCTTTTTCATGTTTTCGAAATCTGTATTTCCACCAATATTCAGTTGAAAAGTTTCATCCAGCTTTATTCCTCTATCATGAGCTAGTGAAACAAGAACACGATGTAATATTGTTGCACCAAGCTGAGATTTTATATCATCTCCTGCAACAGGTATATTCTTATCAGTGAATTTTTGACCCCATTCAGGTTTTGAAGCTATAAATGCTGGAATTCCATTTGCAAAAGCTACGTTTGTATCTAATGCAGCTTGTGCATAAACTTTTGATGCTTCTTCACTTCCTACAGGAAGGAAGTTGACTAACACATCTGCATTAGATTCTTTTAAAGTATCTACAATATTTACAGGTTGCATTTCTGAGGGATCATAACAGTGAAATGATTCCATCATATGTGGAGCAACTCCATCATTAATAGGACCAGGTTTAACAGTAATTCCCTTATGAGGGACATCTGAAAACTTATTACAGACATTAGGACTTTGCCAGATAGCCTCAGATATATCTTTACCAATCTTCTTAGTGTTAACCTCAAAAGCAGCTACTACTTCAACATCTGAAATATGATACTCACCAAACCTAACATGCATAATCCCGGGTACGAAATCGTTCTCATCAGCATTTTGGTAATATTCTAAACCTTGTACCAGAGCTGATGCACAGTTACCAAGACCAGCAATTGCTACTTTAACTTTTTTCGACATGAGTTCACCCTTTTCTTCAAACACGAAAATTAATTTGAACTAATTGAGCAAAGGAACGTTATGCTTTTAAAAAGTTTTACCCTATATATGTTAATATGTCCTCAAAAAGAAAAACTATTCTCATTACTGGTGGGTTAGGACAAATTGGATATTACCTTTATGAGGAATTAAAGAGTCAATATAATCTCTGCATACTAGATAATAAATCAACATCCAAATTTGAACCTCCAGAAGATGTTATTTTTATTGAAGGTGATATCGTAGATAGTGAGGTTTTTTCAAAACTTCCTGAGATTGATTTTGTGATTCACCTAGCAGCACAAATCAGTATTGAGAAATCTACTCAATCTCCACTTTTTGATGCAGAAATCAATGTAATGGGGACTTTAAATGTTTTAGAATATGCTTTAAAACAGAATGTTCAGAAATTCATTTATATCAGCTCTGCGGCAATCTTTGGGCATCCAGAATCCCTTCCAATTACTGAAGACCATCCTAGAAATCCACTTTCTCCATATGGTTTGAGCAAGTCAGTAGCAGAGAAATATGTCAAGCTTTTTTCAGAACTATATAACCTGAATACTGCTATAGTTATTCCTTTTAATTTGTACAGCCCAATTCAAGCTGAAGATGATCCCTATGCTGGTGTAATTTACAAATTCATTAAACAAGTGAAACAAGGAAAACCACCCATTATTCAAGGAAAAGGTGACCAATCAAGAGATTTTGTGCATGTTAAGGATGCGGCTAAAGCTATAAAACTAGTTCTTGAAGCTGTCAAAGGAGATATTACCATGTTTAATATTGGCTCAGGTAAATCAACCACAATAAATGATTTGGCTAAATTAATTATTGAAATCAGTGGAAAAGATTTAGTCCCTCAGTATACAGATGCAAGACTAGGGGACATTGACCATAGTTACTCTTCAATTGACTGTGCAAAGAGAGAACTGAACTATAATCCGGTTATTACTTTAAAAGAAGGTTTAGAAGAACTCTATTTGAAGCTGCAATAAATTTCTTTTGTTACAAAAAGTAAAAATATAACTTATTCTTTATAATATTGATGCCAGATTTTGTTATCGATACAAATTTCTATATTAGTGGGTTTCAAACTTTACCTAATACATTCTCCAAATTTGCTAAAGCTTCCAAAGCTCTCAAATTTGAAATTTATATGACATCCTATATTAAGAATGAAATGAGGTTTTTTCTTCAAAGGGAAATTACACCTCATGTAAAAATAGTAGATGTAGATCATTCGGAATTTCAAAAGTTTCTTCACAAAGTGCATAAACATACAACAAACCTTCCACAAAAACCAGATTTGTCTGTCATTTACTTAGCTGATAAATTGGGTGCAACTATTGTGAGTAGTGATTTAAAGCTTCTAGAAACAGCTGAATTGATTGGAATTCCAACACATACAAACAGCGCATTCACCAAATTTATTCTTGAAGAGAACAAAGACCCTACTTTGAATTCATTTCTTAAAGAACTGGAGAATAAGTTGCTGACGGCAGAAATTCGATATTCAATTGAGAGTACAAACAGATATGATCCAGTAAAAAGAATTAGAAAAATAATAGATTCTGCAATATCTGTTATTAGGAGTGAATATGAAGAAAAAATGACACAGTTGGCTCAAAGTGATTTACCTGAAACAGATGGTTTTTCAATTGAATCCTTACAATTAAAGGAGCTCCTTACTGAAGTTCAAAGTGATTTACAACGCTTAGAAGATGATTTTAACTCAGGTAAATATATGGAATTAGAAGCTGAATTATTAGCTAGAATTCGAGAAATAACTGACTATTTAGTGGATTGGAAACTTGCTATTGATAATATAGAAGATCACATAATCTATAATGAATCTCTTCAACTTTTAGGTCGACTACATTATTTGTCTTGCATCAGTTTAGTTGAAAATAAGAAAGTTGATCTTGCGAGAGTCTACATGGATAAATTGATCATGATATTATTACAAAACTCAGAAGCAAACGAAAAATATGGAATAGATGTTCATTTCTTGCGGATGATTATTTTACTTTTATCAGGACAATTTCAGAGATTGAATTCCTACTTCACTCCAGCTTTTGAGGATGAATGTAACGAATACCAGAGAGCTGATGTTGTCAATGTTATAAGGGCACTAATCTTGCTAACTGTTATTCTAGGAGGGGAAAAAGCAGTAGAAACAGCTAAAGATTATGATTATGATAACATTGAATTTATCAATCAACTTGGGTTTAAATTCATGCAGTTAGAAGATTTACAGAAAGCTGCTTTAATGTTTGAGCAAACCTTTTACCTTTCTCTTAATTCCAAAAATAGAGGATTATGTATTGCTAGCTTAGAATATCTAAGTTGGTTATATTTCTCTGGTTTTCATCCAGCTAAATCAGTCATTCAAAATCTATATGAAATTTTGATTAAGAAATTTCCAGAGATCAAATCTAGTTATCAAGTCAGTTTACAGGTTACAAGTAAACCCAAAGATTTAGAGAATTTCACTTCATCTACATATCAACCTCTTTCTGCACTAGCAATAGATTTGAAATCTCCTCTTTATTGCGTAGGAATCTCTTATATGAAAGAGAAAAACAAAATCAAGCCATTAATTAAAGTGATGAACTGGGGGATGATGGCTAGAATTGGCATTATAGATGAGAATCAAGAATTAGTTCGAAATTCAACTCTTGGTAATACTATTCATCTTATTGATGGTAAATTCAAAATTGTACCTGCTTCATCCCATTTTAGAAAACAACATGATGTAGAGTTGATTTTGCATATAGACCACGTTTCCCAGCCAACAATATTGTGTAGATCTCCTGGAGGATGGGAGTTAACAACTATTGCTGACGAGTGAATTGAAACTAATACTTCCGAAATTCTTTTTATAGTTAATGCAGAAGAGAACATATGGAAGTAGTTGAAACAGGGATAATTGGATTAGATGGAATTCTTGGTGGGGGACTACCTAAAGGGAGAACCATTCTAGTTGCAGGCCCTGCTGGAGCCGGAAAATCTACATTTGGCATGCAATTTCTTTATCATGGTATCGTATCAGGTGGAGAAAGTGGAATTTTTGTTTCATTCGATGAACATCCCGAACATGTACGAGAAGAAGCTTTGAATTTTGGTTGGAACCTAAATGATATTGAAAAGGATAATCTACTTGTAATTATTGATGGTTTTAGCCCTAGAGCTGGAGTCAGTTCAGAAGAGGAATATCAAACACCTGTAGATGTTGACGAACTTATTACTCAGTTAGTAGAAATAATTGATAAGACTTCAGCTGAAAGAGTTGTCATTGACAGTATAACAGCTTTAGCTTTATCTATGACAGATGAACAACAAATCAGGAAACAAATTCTCAAACTCAGTGCAGTTATGTCTTCTTTAGAATGTACAACTGTCTTAACAAGTGAAATGAGAAGTGGAGTAGTAAGTAGATTTGGTGTTGAAGAATTCATGAGTCAAGGAGTTATAGTCTTGAATTATGAATATAGAAATAATGTTGCCATACGCAGTATGAATATCCGCAAAATGCGTGGCTTGAAGCACGAAATGTCTGAAAGACCATTTTCTATAACTCCAAATGGTATAGAAGTTTATGCAAGTGAGCAATTCTACTTTTAGTTTTATCGTAAAATCTAGCCGTTGATAGTAAGATTTAAAATAAGCTGTAAGATGCACCAGATAGTGATTAAATGGGTAATATTCGAACAAGCCAAGTAAAACGGTTATCCAAACAAATTGTAAGAGATTTTCATGACCAACTCAATACAGAATTTGAAAACAACAAACATGTAGTTGAAGAAGTTTGTACCACAATGTCTAAGAAGATGCGAAACCTGATAGCTGGGTATGTTACACGCATTATGAGACAATTCAAAGATCAAAAAATACAAGTTTTAGAAGAACTCTAAGTTCATTATTAGATTCTTTTTATCTACTCTTTCTTAAGAAAGCATATGATTCAAGGAAAATATATATACTGACAGAAAGAGACACCCTTCAATGAAAAGACTACCTTTATATTCAAAGCTTGCTGCATTATTTCTAAACTTTTTTTGTTTCGTAACAGGTATTATTTATTTTGCTTATCCAAATAATTCGCATTTTTGGAATTTTGCAGGAATCGTCTACATTTTAACTATTCTCTTTGACAGCTCCATTGTTCTTTATGTGGGAAAAAAATTAAATCCAGAAATGAAAATTGTAAAAAGGTTTCGTATAGCATCTTATGGATATTATTTTTTTGTAGTTATTGCTTATTTCCTTATTTTCTTTGCTAATTTTATAGGATATGGACCTAATCCATCTTCAAATGTAGCAATTGGACTTATGATAGGAGTTGGTTATTTTGGAATTTTACTCTATCCTTCATTTTTAATTGTGTTCTCCCTTCTTAAATTTAAAAATGAAATGTTAGATTATTCTGAGAAAATTACTTCAGAGAAAAAATCATTGAAGAATGTAATTTTACTTATTCTAAGAGCTGTTATAGTATTAATCTGTGTAATTTCTCTATCTTTAGGAATTTTGGTAGATATAACTATAATCAACCCAAACACTTTGAGGTTTTTAGGTTTCGGATTAGGTGTTTTTGCAGCTCAAACTGGTCTTTTTTTTGGTCTTGGATGTATAGGTTCAACATTTCTAATATTATACACAATCCGAAGGTATACTAAATTTTTTAAAACTAAAATCACATCTATTTCAGTTTTAGGATTTTCTGTAGCCATATTATGTTTTATGCCTTTATTTTCAACTCCATCTTTCAGTGCAGCAGCATATAATGATTTCTCAGATGCATATAATCCATATTTTGGAGGAAGCTGGGAAACTACAATCGATTCATCTGGTTTCAAAGATTTCTTCCTGAAAAATCCATTTCAACTGACTGGGTATTTTCTAGGTAGTGGAAATCCTTCTTGTGTCATTATTCCGGATATATTGTATTTTGATGGAAGTACTAGTAATTATTCAGTTGACCAAAATATACAACTCTTCTTTGATGCTTATTTACCACCTAACAGTGGTGTTGGATTGCCTGGTGAAAATTCAACAATTATTAGAATACACGGAGGTGGTTGGGTTCTTGGAGATAAGAATTTAATGAACATAAGAATGATGAATAGATATCTTGCTGCTCAAGGATATTGTGTGTTCGATATTCAGTATGGATTAAATAACGTGTCTAATCTGATGGGAGGATTTTCAGTAGGTCCTGAATATGTTTTCGGTAATTTTACACTAGATGATATTATGCGACATATTGGTAATTTCACTCTGTTCTTAGAAACTCATTCTTTTGAATATGGGTCTAATCTTGATTCAGTCTTCATTTCAGGAGGTTCATCAGGAGGTCAACTTACCGGTGCTGTGGCTTTAAGCATAGATTCTGGAAATTATACTAGTACTTTTTCCAATGCAATGACAATAAAAGGATTGATTCCTTATTATCCTGCAAACAATATCACAGCAGATTTTGCTATTGGTAGTAAAGCAAAATGGGCTGATCCAAATCTTTTAGTAGTATCTGACTCCCCTCCAAGTTTGCTATTCCAAGGAGCTAAAGATAACTTAATCAGAGAATCTTTAAGATTTCAGAAAACATATAGTGATTTGGGAAGAAGCGATTGTGCAGTATTAATATTTCCATATGCTGGTCATGCAAATGATCTTTACTTCCCTGGGTATTATAATCAAGTGTTTCTCTACTATATGGAGCGGTTTTTGTATCTGTACCATTGACTTCTATTCCTATTATTTTGTCCATTCGAATAGCACTAAACACTGGAAATTTAGGAAAAAGATATTAACTTAGTAGCCGAAAATCTTATCATGCCATTTAGTTCTCGAATACCTAATTTTTACAATCTCTCAATGGAAGAAAAACGAAATAAAATTGCAGATTTATGCAATTTAACTAATGAAGAAATCGAAATTCTAAAAGGACAAGGTATCAAAGATGAAACTCTTAGTTACTTGATTGAGAATATGATCGGTAGAGTTGTTTTGCCATTAGGAATTGCAACCAATTTCACAGTCAATGGAAGAGATCATCTTGTCCCGATGGCCGTGGAAGAGTCTTCTATTGTAGCAGCTGCAAGTCACGCAGCAAAAATAGCTAGAAAGAAGGGAGGATTTGAAGCAGAATATACGGGTTCAATAGCTATTGGACAAATCCAAATATTAGGTATAGACGATTTCAAAACAGCTTCTTCAAACATTCTTATGAATAAAGATAATTTGCTAGAACTTGCTAATTCAACAAATGAAAAACTGGTAGATCTAGGAGGTGGAGCCAAAGATATTGAAATTTGTGAAGTAGATGGAAAGATTGAGAAATACTTGGTGGTTCATTTAATTGTTGATGTAAAAGATGCTATGGGAGCAAATGCAGTAAATACAATGTTAGAGAAAATTAAATCTGAGATAGAGGACTTTACTTCTGGAGAAGTTTTGCTTAAAATAATCTCTAATTATGCAGTTCGAAGATTGGTTAAAGTCAAAGCTGTTTTTGATAAGGAAGATTTGGGTGGAGAAGATATTGTTGATAAAATTCTTTTAGCACATGATTTTGCAGACCATGATATTTACAGATGTACAACTCATAATAAAGGGATTATGAATGGAATAACAGCTGTTCTACTAGCTACAGGTAATGATTCAAGAGCTGTAGAAGCAGGAGCTCATGCTTTTGCTGTTAAAGAAGGAAGATACAGATCATTGTCTAGATTTGAGAAGAATAAAGATGGTGATTTAGTAGGTTATCTTGAAGTACCAACTTTTGTAGGAATCCTAGGTGGTGCAATGAATGTTAATCCAATTTACAAACTTTCTTTCAAAATAATGGGTATTCAAAGTGTTAAAGAATTTGCAGAAGTATTAGGCGCAGTTGGTTTAGCTCAAAATCTGGCAGCACTTAGGGCGTTGTGTTCAGAAGGAATTCAAAAAGGTCATATGAGCTTACATGCAAGAAACATTGCAATTACTGCTGGAGCAAAAGGTGAAAATATTGAAAGAATTGCTCAACAAATGATAAAAGAAGAAAAAATCTCTTTTGACAGAGCAAAAGAACTTCTTTAGATGTTAAACTAGAGAAAATATGAAAAACTTTTATTCTAATCTGTTTATTGAGAATTATGGATAAAGAAAAAGCTAAGATAGAAGCAGATAAACCTGTCTTCGAAGAGGGAAAACAATATCATATTGAATGCAAACCTGGAGATTTGAAAGGACCTGTACTTCTTCCTGGAGATCCTGAGAGAGCGAGAAGAATAGCTGGAACATGGGAGGAGTTTAAGGAAATTGCAGCTCATAGGCAATACTTTTCCTATACAGGCAAAGTTCATGGATTTCCAATTAGCGTTACATCTACAGGTATTGGAACACCCGCTTGTGAAATAGCCATTACAGAATTACTCAATATTGGTTGTGATACTTTCATAAGAGTAGGCTCTACAGGTGCTATTCAACCGGGATTAGAATTAGGAGATCTGATAATTAACACAGCTGCAGTCAAGATGGAGGGATCTAGCAAATATTACGTGCCAGCAGATTACCCAGCTTCAGCACACTATGAAGTCATTCTAGCACTTATAGAAGCATGTGAAGTTTTAGGATTTACATATCATTTAGGAGTAGCTGCCTCATCTTCCAGTTTTTATCTTGGACAAGGAAGACCAGGATATAAAGATTATAAGATATCGAAAACAGATAAAATTGTCCCAGACCTCCAAAAGATGGGGGTAATGAATCTCGAAATGGAAGCGTCACATATATTTACATTAGGTCAAATCTATGGAGCTAGAACTGGAGCTATTTGTGCCGTGTATGCAAACAGAGTTTCTAATGAATTTGGAACAAAAGGAGAAAAAGAAGCAATAACAGCTGCAAATTATGCAGTCAAAGTTCTAGCAGAAATGGATGAAGAAAAAAGCAATAAAGGGACAAAGCACTGGTACAGAATGAAATGAGTGGGTTTTTAATAGATATTTTTAATTAATCCAAACGTCTAATTAATTAACTTTTGAGGGAGGGAGGGTGAATCCCTGCAAAATGAGTATAGGGATTCACCAAGATACCTTCCTTTTCAACTTTATAAACTCTTCGCAAAAGACGATAAGAACCACTAAAACCTTGTTCTTTGGGAGTATTAAGGCTTATTTGCATTTTACATTTTAGCAATGCCAGGGAAGTAATAATCTCCTGATTCTTCTTCCAGTATTGCTAAATCCATCTTCATCATCAACGTCAACGTGCTTTGAGCTCTTTCCATTGACCATCCTAAATGACTTGCAACTTTATCCACTGATAATGATGGTAATCCTGTAGCTAGCATTAATATCTCTTGTATATCATTTGACATTTCGATTGGTTTGAATCTAATCAAAACCTCTTCTTCTCCAAGATCTACTTTTGGTGGTATTACTTCTTTCTCTTCTAGTTTACGTATTACTTCTAGAATCTCCCCAGTTCCTACCTTCCAGTTTGGTCTTGTTTCCCTAAAGTAATCTATGAGGTTCACAACTGTAATTGCACTACCAATATCCTCTAGTTCTTCAGTTCCTATGACCATTATTTCTTGAACAAGTTTTTGTTTGAATTCATCTTTACCAAACAACATTGGAGTTTTTACTTTGCCTGCAGTTCCTATTGTTTCTGCCATTCCTGCTCTTTTACGAAGTTCAAGTACCTTACCAACTAGCATTTTAGAAGCTATAAGATCTTTTTCTGATTTCTTTTCAATCCTCTCTATTCCTTCTTCAAAGACTTCTTTCCTTCTTTCTTCATCTTGCCTTTGAGCATCCTTCAGCCCTGCATCAAATGATTTGTAAGCATCTGAAATATCTGAACGAATGTCTTTTTTTTCTTCTTTTTGCTTCTTTTGTTTGCCATTTCTTTTATCAGGTACCATTATTATCAAAATGAATCTAGCCACCCTTATATAAAAAAATATTCAATTAAGTACATCAAAACGTTTTTAGTCAATATGAAAATATGGCATTATTGAAGAAGAGAATAATGAAATAAACTTTAGGGTGAATTACTTTATTTTTAGTACTCAAAATTACAAGGCGTAAATAATGAACGATATAAATATTACAGCTTACGGTGCTACTGATTATGTAGGAAGAAGCAGTTTTCTTCTACACAATAGAGACCATAATATACTTCTAGACTGTGGTCTACAATTGGTTTCTAAACAATTATCTGTTGCTCCAAAAGGAGTAGATAGTATAGCACACAAAGTTGATTCAGTTCTTCTAAGTCATGCACATATAGATCACTCTGGATATATGCCAGCTTTATCTAAGCATGGTTTTAAAGGAAATTACTACATGACTCATCCTACTAAGGAAATAGTTTACAAACTCTGGCTAGATCATCTAAAAATTGAAGGAAGAAGACATTGGTCAGAGTCTGATTTGGATAAAGTATTTCAAAGTATAAAAACTACAGAATATGAAAAACCATTCAAAGTAGCAGATGGAATTACTGCACGTTTAATTAATGCTGGGCATGTTCTAGGAGCAGCTCAAATACTTCTCGATTGGGAAGGAACATTGATTCTCTATACTGCTGATATAAATGATAGAATAACTCCTATGTTTGATGGATATGATTTGCCAGATGAGGAAATAGATATTCTATTAATAGAATCTACCAATGGAGATCGCTATGTACCTGAGAGATCAAAGATAGATGTTGGTCTTCGACTTATGGCTAAACAAATAACAGATGAAAAAAATAAAATGCTTTTACCATCTTTTGCAGTAGGTAGGTCTCAGGAAACGTTGATCACCTTAGCTTTAGATGACGATTTGGATGATGTACCTATTTACATAGACGGAATGATAAACCATATGAATATGGTTACAGAACACTTTCTAAGTGATAAGTGGGTATCTAAACGTTTTCTCAGTCAGTTGAACGACGCAGGTCTTTATTCACCTTTCGAAAAACAAAATTTTATTCCTGTTCCCTCAATTTCAAACAGAACACACAATTCTAGAAAATACATCTCAAAAAATGAAGAGGGATCAATCATTGTTACTACTTCTGGTATGCTAGAAGGCGGTCCTATTCACACTTATTTGGAACTATGTGGGACCAATCCTAATAATGTCCTAGGATTTACTGGCTACCAAGTAGAAGGAACAACTGGAAGAGACATATATGATGGGAACAAAAACATTACACTTCAAACAAGCTATGGGCAACCAAAGAAAATCCACTTAAAGGCAAAAGTAATGAAATTCCCATATTCTGGACATAGTTCAGTAGATGGTTTGAAAGCAGTAATGGAGAAAACAAGAGCAGATGAGATTGTTTTAATTCATGGCGATAAAAGAAATCAAGAATACATTCTCAACTATGTCAAGGATGTTGCTAAACCAAGAATCCTGCAGGAAGAAGTACCTATCAAGTTAGTGAGTTTGTAGAATGAAAATTAACAATCCTCCTTATCTGCAGATTGCATTAGATTTGGTCAACAAGACAGAATTGGAAAGGATTTTATCAGAAATTCCAGAATCAGATAAAATTCTATTAGAAGCAGGAACACCTCTGATTAAAAAATTCGGGATTGATATTGTGAAATTTATACGTGAATTTCATCCATTTTCATATTCTATTGCAGATATGAAGACACTAGATGTGGGCTGGTTAGAGGTTCAAATTGCAGCAGAAGCTTCAGCGAATGCTGTAGCAATAAGTGGATTAGCCCCTTATGAAACCCTTATTTCATCAATTGAAGAAGCTGAAAAAAGAAATGTTGATATTTTATTAGATTGTATAAACGTTGAATCACCATCTACAATTCTTGAGAATTTAACAAAGAAACCAGAAGTTGTACTTTTTCATAGAGGAATAGACCAAGAGGGAAAAGTAGATCATCCTTGGAATAAAATTAAAATAATCAGAGAAAGGTTTCCAGAATGTAAAATAGCTGTTGCTGGAGGACTAAATCTCGAAACAAGTTCTCGAGCTCTCAATAATGGAGCAGACATTATAATTGTTGGTAGAGCAATTACTCAAGCAGAAAACATTAAAGTCACAATTAACAAATTTCTTCATTTGCTTTAAGAAGAAAATCAGTTTAGATTCATTAGAATTCATGCATTGTCCCCTTGTACCTGATTTTTGAATATATTTTCTTGTAGGTTAAATCAAACAGAATCAAAATTATTATTGACATAAGTATTAACATAACAACTGACCCCCAAACTATACCATTAATAAGAGTTCCTTGTCCAAATAAACAGAGTCTAAATGATTGAACAGCGAGCGTCATCGGAGAGATATATGCAATTATTCTCAACCAATCAGGGAAGAGGGAGAGAGGAAAAAGACTTCCACTTAATAGATGCATAACACCTATAATTACCATAGAAATCTCTCTTCCCCTCTTCACAAGTATGGTTACGTTTGCAGCCAATAGAGATAGGGAAAAGAAAAAGAAAATGACGCAAACTATAACCAACAGAAAGGATAGAACAGATAAAAGGCTAAGATTGAGACCTCTGAAAACCGGAAAAATCAGAAGAACAGGAATATAATAAATAAATGAAAATACTAAACTATAAAACACTTCAAATGTGATTTCAGAAACAAAATATTTTTTCAGGCCAAAGGGTTGAGTTGCTAAAGTTTCGAACGTACCTTGCTTCATCTCACTTGTGAAACTGTTCATTGATTTCTTGAGTATACGAGTAGATATATCTACTAACATGCTCCCTGCAAAAATATATGTCACACTACTCACAATGTAACCATCTTGGCTTATGGATTGGTTGGGAACAAGGTTACCTATGTAAAAGAATAAACTAGCAACTGCGAAAGTATTTACAAATCCTAAAAATAATGTAAACTTATACTGCCATATTATCTTTATATTTCTGTAAAAAGTTGCTTTAAATCCCATCCAAAAAGATGTGGATAAATCTGAATGTTGGAATTCTTCAATTACTGTGCTAGCCTTTTTTGTTGACATTAGTACCAATCTACTTTATTGTGCTTTTTCGAATGAGTAATACTTTTAGAAGCCAAGAAAATAGCTACAATTCCGAAAAATACAGAGGAAATTAACAAGATCATGCTGTTTGTTACAATTAGCTGCCAATTATTTTGATCTGCTAAAACAATTGAATGCAAAGCTTCCAAACCATACGTCAAAGGAAGCGTTCTAGATATGATCATCGGAAACCCCTTAAGTAATGATATTGGAAAAACAATTCCTGTGAATGTTATTGTAAGTTGATATAGTAAGGGAACTAGCCCACTATTTTTTTGATAGTAAATTGTGAATGAAGCAAAAATCATTGAAATTGACATATGAGCTATCAAAATTAACAAGAATAGTAAGATAACTAACATTACTTCTTGAATTGAAATAACATAAAAACTTCCCATGAATAAATAAGCTAAGAACAAAGCTGCAAAAACAGAAAGTGAAGAAAGAAAAACACCAGCTAAAGTACTACCTATAGAATACTCAATAAAGTTGAATTGAAGCAATAAATAAGACCAAGTTCCTGAAGCTATTTCATTGTAAATACTCCCACAAACGGTTGCCAGAGATGTCCCTATAATCATCTGCAAACTTAAACCTAGAAAACAAAATTCTAAATAGGTCGATGGAATTCCAAATACAGTCATGTCCGGATTCATTTTACTAAAGAAGAAGTACATAACGATTGTAACAAGATTTAGGATAAATGTCATTAAATAGCTGCTTTTGTAACTCAATGCCATTTTTATTTTTGATTTGAAAATGATACTAATTCTTGAAAAGGGGTTACTTTTCTTAGATGCATAATTAAAGGAATTAAGTACATCTACAAGTGGGTATATAATTTCTATACATCCTCCTCTTGCAATGGGAAAGTAAAGATCTCTTCTCTTGTATTTGAATTTCGAATTTCGTCACTTTTGTTTAAAGCTAGAAAAGCTAAGAATGATTCTTTGAGACTAGGCATATACGGTGCTATTTTGTAGATTTCTCCACTAGCACGTAAGATTAGTACAGTAATCCTTGATATTGTATCATTAAGAGAGTGATCTATTGGACGAACTGTTGCTTCATAAACAAAATTCAAACCATCCTTTTCCTTTAGTGAAGTAATCTCAGCTCCTGCTGAATCTCTAACAAGTCTTTTGAAAATTTCAGTAGGTAATTGAGACATCCTAAATCCATCTGTTGGAAGTGGAGGTAAGGAGAAGATTAAATGAACATATTCCTGAATGGCTTTCTGCTTGAAGATCTTTGGAGGACAATCTTGGATAATTTTTCCAGAATCAATAAGAATCAATCTAGAAGTAAGTTCATCTATTTCTGGGAAATTGTGACTTGTAAGGAGGATTGTTGTTCCAAATTCTCTATTGAATTCATTTAGTAAGTCTTTTGCCTTCTCTGAACTTTCAGCATCGAAACCTAGAGTTGGCTCATCTAATAATAAGACTTTAGGAAAGGGAACTAAGGATCTGATGAGAAGAACTTTGGCTTTCATACCTGTAGAAAGCTTCATTATTAGGGTATTTTTTTTCTCCTCCAAATCGAAATAATTCAAGAGAGATTGGATTCTTTTCTTTGCTACCGTTTTACTTAAACCACTTAAAGTTCCATAGAACATTAAATTGTCTAAAACTGATAGTCTATAATACAAACTCCTTCCACCTGTTTCTCCAAAAACAGCTCCAATAATCTGCCTGATTTTCTTATCCTCTTTAATTGAAATACCATCAATGTAAGCTTCTCCACTTGAAGGAAGAAGAAGAGTTGTAAGAATCTTTGTAAGTGTTGTTTTGCCAGCTCCGTTTGGGCCTAGAAGCCCCACAAATGAGCCCTCTTTGATTTTCAATGATACATTATTTAATGCATTTATTTTTTTTCCCTTTTTTGTAAATTGTTTACTTATGCTTTCAATCTCTATTGACACATTGCTTCACATAGACTGAAATATTTAAGCTCAACAAAATGAAAGGAATAGAATTCTCCTTCAATCAAACAGAATTTTTCAATTCACCTTTCTTGAAAATGAAGTAAAAAATTACTGTTATTGTCAGTATGATTCCAGTAATCCACGCAAATAACCAAGGATAGATTGGAGATATATTGTATAGAATTGTAGACAAATAGGTTGTACTTGTAATACCTAAGAAGAAACCTGTAGTTATAATTGAATAAATTATTGAGAAATGCGCTTTTGGTAATTCATATGTCAAGATTGTAAATACTATTGGAAAAAACAATGCATGTCCAATGTTTTTAATAAATAATACTGAAGCATATACATATGCATTGCTTGGAATTAAGAATATGAGTAAATAATTCAAAGTAATAATAACAGATGCGCTAAGAAGGAGTGTTTTATTAGTTTTAGGTTTATTTGATATTATCCATCCCACGAACGGTGAAATAAGGACAAAACTTAACTGAGACAAACCTAAAATGGTTCCAATCGTTCTTTGGGTTAGAAAAAGGATATTTTTGCCATAAAGAGAGATTACAGGATCTGTTATACCTGAGATTACTCCAAATATAATGAAACTTAATGTGAAAAAGATAAGTGTTCTAGATTTGAATATTTTGAAATCTAATCTTGTTTTGTCACCTTTTTTAATATCTATTCTTCTGACAAAATGAATTGTTTCAGCTTTTCCCTCAACAAAAAGAAGTTGAAATACTACTAAACCTAAAATTGCCACAATGAAACCAGATAATAGCATAACATAACCTGGAAGGAAATCTAGAACGAAACCTAAACTGATTGCTCCTATTAGTGTTCCTAATCTTCCAGAACTAGAAATAAGAGAGTTGTACAACCCTTTGTACTTAGACTTCAAATCAGACAATAGCGATCTACTGCATAAACCAAAGACATTATTCGTGAGTCTTAACATTACAAAAAACAATGCTAGAAGAGCAGTGTTATCTGTTAAGGCTAGTGAACCTACCGAACAAATCAACAAAATATATGATGCAACAATAGAAACTTTACGACCAAACTTTTCAACAAGCCAAGCGCTTGGAACTCTTCCAATTAGACCAGCAAATGTATAAGCTGTTGCTATAATCCCCCATCGAATTAATACTTCTGTTTCAATTCCTGATGTAAAATCGTTCAATTCATTGGGAAAGAAGTTATCAAATGACATGAAGAATGCATAGTTCATCATTTGAAAAGAAACTCTTTCTTGAATGTAAAGCGGAAATAGTTGTCTTATTGACATAAATATTGCAAAACTGAGAAACTGTGATGTGAAAAAAGCTACTACTTCCCTAGTTTCGGGAGCTTTAAGAAGAGCTTTTATGTTCATTTGAATTTCAGTAGGAGGGGAAAGTTCAGTTTCTAGAGTAGGCATTAAATCAACTCAGTCTTATAGGTATTTTGATTACAAGTTAGATGAACTATAAAAGATTCATTTTCTTTGCAGAAGCTCAGCATATATTTTTTCTGCTAGCTCATTTGCTTCTTTAGAGTTAGTTACAAGTTCGATTTCAGCTGCTGTCTGAACCCCAAGCTTTAGTTCAACAGCTCTCGCTATTTGTTCTTGTTGGAAGATATTACCTCTAGAAACTTCAGGTGTTGTACCTAAAATTCGTAATAATGCAACTCCAACAGCATCAATAGCTACTCGATCTGTAGAAGCTAATACCACATTAGCTTCATTTATAGTACCTCTAGCTGGCCCCCCATCAACAAAAGCAGATACTCCATCCATAATAATTAAGTCTGGAGTAAAAGCAGTGTTTATTTCTGCTATCATTTTCCTTGTGTGTGGAGAGCTATGTAATTCCTGCATGTGGGCGTTTCCATCTAGATTTCTTTTTGGAACTAAGCCAGTAGCGTTCTTTAAACTAAAAGTAAAATGCCCCCCGAATTGATGTGTTTTCAAGCAACATGTCTCAACAATACATTCTGCATCTTGATAGATTTTTGCAAACAAGAAGCCATTTTTCCAATGACTATCATTAGGGATAATATGTACATACTCTTCTAATGGAACCTCAGCTAAATTTACTACTTTAAAGTTTAACTCCTCTGCTAATTCAAATAAACCTTTTTGCTTCATGCATCCATGTGTGTCAACAGGTCCACTTCGTTCAGCTACTGTAATGCTTTTAGCTCCCATATCGTAAAGTTTGGTGATTAGTGATTTCAGCACAACCATAGATGTAGAAGCTGGAGGAGGATCGGCTGTGTTAAAATTAGGTTTTAGAACAACCTTTTTTCCTTTAACAGGGTTGATTCCTAATAAATCTATTACTTGATATGTTCCTTCTTCTCTATTATCAGTATACACAACTGCTACCTGCGACATCGTCATCATGTGAGATGAGAAAAACAGCTATATATTGTTTTCTTGTTTTTGATAATCACTTTAATGAATAACAAGATTAAAAAAATAAGGCCAAATTATAGCTCATGAGTATAGAATTATTTGCAGATTTAATTATTAAGAACGCAAATATTTGGACACTTAATGATGAAAATCCAAAAGTGGAAGCTATTGCTATTTATTCGGACATTATACTTAAAGTCGCTTCAAATGAGGAAATAGAGAATCTAATAGGACCATCAACTAAGGTTTTAGATGTTGAAAATAAAACAGTCCTACCAGGTTTTATTGATGCTCATACACATATTGCATGGAATGGCATGAATAAGGTACATCTTGATTTAAGTCAGACTAAAAGTATTAATGAAACATTAGATTTAGTAAAAAATGAAATCAAGAAAAAGAAACCTGGAGAGTGGATTATTGGTAGATCTTGGGATCAGAGCAATTGGTTAGAACAAAGATATCTGACAGCAGCTGATTTAGACCCTTTAAGTCCTGAAAATCCCGTTATTCTTCGGCACGTATCTGGACATTTTGAAGTTGTTAATAGCCTTGGTTTCACACGTTTAAGTTTATCTAAGGATCAGAAAGGAGTTGATGTTGATGGGGAAGGAAAGATAATTGGAACATTAAGGGATATAGACCTCTCAGGTAAAAAAGAAATCCGACCAACTTATGAGGATTTCATTAAAGGATTAGGTTATGGAATGGACGAATGTCTAAGTCTAGGAATAACTTCTGTACATGACAATATAACCTTCGAGAATTTACCAGCTTACAATTTTCTTGCTAAAAAAAATGATTTGAAGATTAGAGTATATGGTATTGTATACGAAGATATGATTGATGAGATAGCTAAGCTGGGAATTAATCGTACATTTGGCGATAAATGGTTTAGAATTGGCGCATGTAAATTGATGACAGATGGAGCTATAAGTTCTAGAACAGCTTATTTGTTTGATGATTATGTTGACATGGAAGGCGAAAAAGGTTTTGCACTATATGATGACCAAAGATTAGATGAGATGGTTTTGAAAGTTCACAATGCTGACCTTCAAATTGCTGCTCATGCAATTGGTGATAAAGCTATTTCCAAACTAATTTCAGCAATAGAGCGAAATTTAGATGCAATTGAATGTAAAAATTCCTTGCATAGGATAGAACATGCTGAACTGTTATTAGAAGAAGATGCAATACGATCAAAAGAATATGGATTAGTGATGTCAATGCAACCAAACTTTGTTTGGAGGTGGGGGATGATTAATGTCAATGGTATGTATGAACAGAGACTTGGGAGAGAAAAAACTATGATTAACAATCCTTTTCGTTGGGTTCTTGATAATAATATATTACTTATTTTCGGGAGTGATGGTATGCCTTTGGGTCCAATATATGGCATTAAAGGAGCAATATTTCATCCTAATGAAGAACAAAGATTATCTCTGGAAGAAGCAATAAAATGTTACACATACTATCCAGCTGTAGTATCTGGAGAAGAGAAGATCAAAGGAATGATAAAGGAAAGCATGCTTGCGGATATTGTTATTCTAAACCGCAACTTAGACGAGATTGAACTAGAAGAATTTCATGATGTTGAAGTGTTATACACAATTGTAGGAGGAAAAATCTCATACATAAGGGATTGATTGTCTCATTAGAATTTTTTAGTAATAATTGTAATAACATCTTCATCTTGAATAACGTGGGCTAGGCCGACTCGCTGATTTGGATGTTTAGAACTTTTACCAGAAACAATTGCATAACGGAACTCTGATGCAAAACTTCTATGTATTTTATCACATATATACTTAACAGTTGAATTTCGTTTAACAATCAAAGGTTCTTCATAATCTGTTTTTTGTCCCTGTTTCTTTAGATAAATTTTTATCAATTCAAGGCGTTCGACTATTTCATCTTTGAGGGCTTCGAGATTTTCACCAGTTAATGCACTGATAATCATAGCATCTGGAAACTTTCCTTTGATTTTCCTTATTTGTTTTTTTGAAATTAAGTCAACTTTATTCACAATAATAAGAATCTTTGGATAAACTCGATTACCCTCTAAAATATCTATTAACTCATCAACTGTTGGATCACTGCGAACAGTTACAGCTGCATTCATGATTTTATATTCTCTTAAAATACCCTTGAATGTTCTTTCAGTCATATGTGTAAGCTTAGTTAAAGTAGAGAGCGCAATCCCTCCTCTATCTTTCTTTTTTATTCGAATATAGGGTTTTGTTTTTCCTGGTCTAATGGCAACAATATGCAATTCTCTCATAATTTTCTCATAGTAATCAGTAGGTTTTTTAGGATCCATTATGATTATAATCATATCTGCTCCTCGAGCTACAGCTAGGACTTCTTTTCCTCTCCCTTTACCTGAACTAGCCTCTTCTATAATACCCGGTAGGTCAATTATTTGGACTTGCGTCCCCTTGTGAAACATTATTCCTGGAATTGCTGAAGTTGTAGTAAAAGCATAGTGCCCAATTTTTGATTTTTTACTAGTGATGTTGGAAATGAGTGTGGATTTACCTGTTGACGGAAATCCAATCAAAACTGCGGAGCCATCTCCAGCTTTCTTAACATCGAAACCATGCCTACCTCCACCAGACTTAGAAAATTGTGCATCTAATTTCTTCCTACGTAATTTTGCAAGCTTAGATTTCAAAACTCCAAGATGATGCTCAGTAGACTTGTTTTTTTGAGTTCTCGAAATTTGGTCTTCAATGTCAAGAATCTTTTCATCTATAGCTGAACTCATCCCTAAAACCTGTTTCTAACCAGTATAATTATTGTGAATATGGAAAGTATTTAGATTTAACGATTAGCGTTGTCTTGAATTTTCATTGCTGATTGAATATCTGATTAATTCAGTAAAATTATGATGGATTAAAGTAATGTTAAGACAAAAAGTACTATTGATATATAAATGTTGTACTCATTTTTTCGTTAACCGAGCATTATATTTAAATAATCATTAACTTAATACAAATTGAAAATTAGGGGTGGTTTTTAATTGACTGAAACGCTTGAATTAAGTGAAGAAAAAGTAATAATCGCATTGGCAAAAGCTTTATCGTCTCCTACACGGTTTAAAATTGTAAAATTGCTTCTTGATAAAGAAATGGATATATCAAGTATAGCTAAGAAAATGAAACAAACTGAAGCAAATACTTCAGCACAGATCAAATACTTAGAACGGGCAGGGGTGCTTGATTCGCGTTATGAACCCGGTGCTCATGGTGTCAGAAAGGTTTGTAAGACGAAAGTGAATAAAATAATTCTAAATATACTTTAGTTTTTTTTTATTCTTTTTTTGCTATAAGAGCAATATCTTCTATTGAGAGATTCCATGTTTTAACTATTTTAAATCCACCTTTTTTAACCATGTTTTTTAAAATCTTAATGTTATATATCTTTTTCAGAGCAGTTAAAACAAGATAACCTTTCTTTCTTATTATATCATGACACTCTTCAATCGTTTTTTGTGGATTGCTTAAATTTTGGACTACTGAAATGCAAGTGACAAAGTCTCCACTTTCTTCTCGAAAAGGGAGAAATTCACAATCCGCACAGACGAAAAAACCTAGAGGATATTTGTTTCTCCCAACTTTCAGCATCTCTAATGATATATCATTTACAATAATTGTGATATTTTCCTGTTTTAGATAGTTAAGAAGTAATCCTGTACCTCCGCCCACATCATAAATAATTGCCTTTTCTTCAATATCGATATCAGAGAATATTTCGAAATACTTCTGTTTCTGTATAGCAGTGTATCTACTCTCATATTGCTCTGCAGTTGAATCGTATTTATGCCTTACTTCGTACTTCTTATTACTCATTCAAATAAATATAATAAAGAAAAGAATTTTAAGTCATACTCTTACAACATATTGATGCCAATAAAACTGCGTGGAGCTAAAGTGCTGAAAGACCTCTCAAATATGGACTTTAGGGTTTTGAATATGATTGAGACACTTCTTCGAAAAGGAGAGTATGCTCCCGTAGATAAAATTGTTATTTATTCAGGCTATAGAGCTAAAGATGTTGATCTAATCTTATCTAAATTGAATAAAATGAAACTGACTCGCAGATGGAAAGGACAATTTGTTGGTTATTCCTTAACTTTGTCAGGATTTGATGCTTTAGCACTCAATACACTCTACAATAAGAAAATCGTTTTTGGTGTAGGGCAAACTAGGGGAGTAGGAAAAGAGAGCGACATTTACCATGCAATCGATTTTGAAGAAAATGAAATAATAATTAAGATCAATCGAACTGGTAGAGCTAGTTTCCAACAAATAAAGAGAAAAAGAGATTTTCTTGAAAACAGATTTCACTATTCAATGTTCTCAATTGCTGAAATTGCAGCTAAAAGGGAGTACAAGATTCTAGAAAATTTAAAGGGTAACAATCTACCTATACCTAATGTTATAGGACATAATAGACACATCTTTGCAATGGACTTTGTTGAAGGTAGAGAACTTGTAAATGTGCAGCATATTAAGAAACCAATTAAAACTCTCGAAAGAATAATAGAATTTGCAAAAACTCTTTATCAGAAATTTAACATAGTACATGCGGATTTAACAGAATTCAATATTATGTATGATGAAGAAACTGGAAAGATAACAGTTATTGACTTCCCCCAAGCTGTTCAAACAGATCATCCTGAAGCTACTGTTCTTTTAAGAAGAGATTTTACCCATCTCTTAGGCTATTTTGGGAAAAAATGGGGGATTAGTACAGATGAAGTTGAAACTGTTATAGAATATGTTATGGGAAATAAAAGAAGGTGATTGAAATTTCTGATTCTGAAATCATTAGTGTTGGTGTTGATATCTTACCTCAATCATCGCCTTCTAAGATAGCCAAATACTCAGTTTGCGTTTATGATGGTGTAAATGATATTATAATACAGAAATATGAAAAGGTTAACTTACAGAAATTGATAGGCATAGTTAGAAGTTCTCAAGCTCACTATCTTGCTAGCGATAATATCTATGAATTGGTTAAGAATCCATCTCAAATTCCTCATTTATGTCTTCAACTTCAACCCAATACAAAACTAGTTCAAATAACAGGATCACCTGTTCATGGTTTTACTCCTCTCACTAAGCTAATGAAACAACATGGTTTGAATGTTTCCGGGAAACTTTTTCCACTAGTTGCAGCTGAAGCGTGTGCTATTTTAGCGAGTAGAAAATTGGGGTACATTGTAGAACCTTTTGAGAATGAAACAAAGATTATTGTATCTAGATCAAGATCTAAAGGACCTGGAGGATGGTCTCAAAAACGTTATAGTAGGCTGTATGATACCACAATAAACCAAGAAGCGAAGAAAATAGAAAGCAATTTAATTGAGAGAAGATTTGATTTCGATAAAAACGTAACTAAAAGTAAATTTGGAGCTCAGAAAGTTGTATTTAGTGTGTACTCTCCAATCTCTGAGATAACAAAGATTGTAAAAAAACAGAGAGGGGAACTCTGTCGAGTTAATATCTATCCTGTTAATAAAGAAAGAGTAGAGTTCATCCCTCTATCTCAACAAGTACAAACAAAATCTTCTTTGAGAAGATTAATTGTTGGGATAGATCCCGGTTTAACAATTGGATTATCAATTATGGATTTGAATGGAAGAATCCTAAAAATTAATAGCTATCGAGAAGCGAGTAGAGGACAGATAATTCGCGAAATAACCTATTATGGTAAGCCTTCATTAATTTGTGTTGATGTTTATCCTTATCCAGCTTATGTTGAGAAAATTTCTGCTGCTCTAAACTCCAGACTTTATACACCAAGAAGCGTGATGACAGTTTCAGAGAAGAATGAGATATCTAGAAAGCTTGCTATGCAACAAGGTATTAATGTAAAAAATGCTCATCAGAGAGATTCTCTTGCTTCTGCTTACAAAGGATATGCTAAATTTCGATCAGAATTCGAAAGGATTGAAAGAAATTATCGAGATGTGTACGATAAATCTATTAGAGATGAGATAAAAGACTTGTTAGTTAAGGGAAAAACACTTACTGATGCAATTGAAGAAATAAATCAATCATTAACTGTTGATAAGACGATTAAAGAAAAAATAGTCAAACCAACCTTAAAACAAGAATCTGAACCAGATGTAGTAGAAATCAAGAAAGAATTTGATGTCCTTCAAGAGCAATTAGATTGGGAGAGGAGCAAAAATACAGAACTTTATTCTGAAATCAAAGATTTAGAGGAGAAACTTGAGAATCTACAATTTAGGTTAGATGAAGATAAATCAGAATATGTTGAAAAGATTCAGAAAGAGAAGGCATATATTATCCTAAAGAATCAAATCTCACATTACAAAGAGAGAATCAACCTTTTAGAAAATGAAATTGAAAGATATTCAGATAGGATTGACGAACTGAAGAGAGTTGTTTGGCTCAGAGGTCATGAAGGATGGGTTCCACTTAAGGTGATAAGAAAATTCACTCAAAATGAGATTGAAAGAACAGCTGAGAACTATGGATTAGGACCTGGAGATATAGTTCTTATACTCGATACAACAGGTGGAGGAGGTCAAACAGCTGAAAAGCTATTTTCTTACAAAATTAAAGCTGTAATTGGGGATGTTGATCACCTTTCTTATAATGCAAGAAAGAAACTTATTGAATCTCAAGTACCGATAGCTAAACAAGATGATGTAGAGATCATTAGAATTGATGAAATTGCCATAATAAAAGAAGATGATTTAAACAAATTAATTTCTGAAGCTAAGGAGGAGATTGACCTTATCCTAACAGAGAAAAAAGAAAGTTTTTTGGACAATTTAGTAGATGAATATAGAAAAGAACGAGAAATCGAAATTAAAGAACAGGACAAATCATTTTCTCGTGAAAGAAGACAGAATAATCAAGCTCGTCTTGAAGCTGAAAATGGTGAGTTAGAAGATTAAATTATAGCTCATCCACCGCTAATTGAACTAATAGGATGTTATTCCCTCTAACAAAGATATTCCCATATCTTGAGACTTCTTCGTCTGCAATTATTTCAATTGCGTCACTCAAGTGACAGTTCATATATTGATCAAAACTTTGTAGTTTGCCTTTGTATTTCACGTTATCTTTTAATCTAATGATTATATATTGGCCAATTACCTTTCTAAGTGTGTTAATGGGAATGCTACTCATAATCTACACAAACTCAATTTGATATATCTCGACGGGAAGCTTGTAATTTAAAAAGCTTGCGTTTAATTATTATCCAAGCTTATTGATTATGCTTCAAAGTTCTTGGCTGATTCTTCTAAAGTTCTAGTTTCTAAAGTTGTTGTTTTCCTTTTTCTTATTTTTACAAATATTGGGTGATTAACTGCATTTCCTACAATAATAGCTTCTCCTACTCCTAACGAAGTAATTGAATTCATGGTTGATCTGTCAATTCCCTCCGATGATCGCCCTATATAGTCTAAATCATAAGGATTGAGAATTCTCATTATAACATGAGTGTTACATTGGCTGAGAGCAGTTGTAGACAGTTTCACAGGTCTTTGACTTACAAGTATTAATGATGTAAAAAATTTTCTTCCTTCTCTAGCTATTGTTTCAATAATTGATTTTGATATTGCTAATTCTAAACGAGCTTCAGGTACAAATTGATGAGCTTCCTCCAATATAACTGTTGTAGGAGGAACTTCATTTTTCTTCCTCATTTCAAAAATCCTATATAACAAGTAGCTAACTATCATTTGCTTCAGTTTTATACTTGTAAAATCACTCAAATCAAATATGGTGATTTTACCTGGTTTCAAAATATTTCTTAAATCTGGATTTTGTGCTGCTCCAAACAAACGAGTATTTTCAAGAGAGTAAAGCCAACCTATCAATGCTTCTTTACTTCTAGTATTCATCTGTTCATTTTTCTCGAGTTCCTCAATTATATCTCCGATTACATAGCTTTTTCCTTGTTTAACTTTGTCATGATAGAACTGGGATAAGATTTTGGATAAATCCCTTGATTGAGCAGAAGTTATCTGGGGTTGATAAATTGCAAATTGTCTGGCAGACATTGAAGAAGTTGCAAATTGTATTAATCCACCTGGAAAGACATTAACATCTTTGAAAAATGGAGATTTTTCATCTCCAAATCCCTTATATTCTCCATGAACATCGAAAAGAACAATTGCAACCCTGCCCTGATCAGCTTTTCTAGAGAGTAATTCTTCAAGGAAAACAGACACGGCATACGATTTACCTGCACCTGAAATAGCGAGTATCGCTGCATGTTTTTGGAGAAACCTTGTAAGATTCAATCTAACTGTAAGATCATGCTGTTCTATCTTTCCAATATTTAATCCATTTTCTTTTTCTAAACCTAGAAATTTTATCAGAGTTTTATTATCTGGAATTGAAACATTTTCTCCTGGAGAAACTGGAAATAATAATCTTTGAATACCAATTTCTGTTATAATTCCTAAGGGTTTAGCTTTTGCAATAATATATTCCCATCTATCTGCGGGAAAAATAGAAGCTAAGGTTTTACCACTAGTTTCATAAGCTCTAACTGCAGAAGGGGAAGAAAAATATCTATTAGTTTTGTAAAGTTCAATAACATTAGCTAGAACATCTCCATCTTCTGTTGGAACAACTACATACATTCCCTTTTGTAATTGGAACTCTTCTTCTGTTTTTGTTAAAACAAAGCTGAATTGTTCAGGATTTGGTGAATTATCTTCATCTACAATAATTGTACCTATATTCTTTTTTAACATTTTAACCACTTGTTTTAAATGGAAGTCTATTTCTCCTCTTTTGAAGAGAAAAACTTGTATAACCTATTTTTGAAGCAATTTCATCAACTAGGATATCAGCATCTGTTTCTTGTAATCTTGCTCGAGCATCAGCTTCTATGATGACGCTAGGTAATCCATATTCTGGATTATATTTTGAAACAGCATTAACTAGAGATGAAATGGTTTGTGCTTGTTCATGCTCAGTTGAAAACAGAACAGGAAACTCAATTCTTAAAGGAGTATCAAACTCTGCAGTTTTCATGTAAAAACAATGAATATTAAAATCTGGAAGATCTTTATCTGAATCATCATTGAAATTTGATAACAGAAACTCAAAAGTTCTTTCATTAGTATCTAGAACTTGATAAAGTAGATCAGTATCTCTTAATTGTTTTACAATGGGTCTGTAATCTATTTCAACCAGTTTACTGAATTCTGGTAATTTGCTTAGATGTGGTAAAATAGCAGATAATTTGTTTGTTAGTATAGCTGAACGAGAATCTTTAACAACTCCACATAGAGCAGTACGATTTTTCTGACAAAGAGTGTATAGTCTTCTGTATTGAGCCTTCAGTTTCTTATATTGACTTAATAGAAATTTACTTTGACTGATTTGACGAAGATCAATTACAGGAAGTACTGAACCATCGAGGATAATGATATCAGGATGATCTTCTTCAAGAAGGTCAATTCCACATTTTATCTCTTTTTGCATCCTCCAAATTGAAATAAGGCTTTCAATTTCATATTGTGATAAAGGTTCAATACTTGTAAGAATATCTGGAAAAGGTTGCTCTTCAGGAATATACCTTACTAATGGTTTGCTATCTTTTCTATGATAAAACAACACTCCTACTGCACGTATTAATGCGATGTCAAAATAATTTAATGATCTATGGATGACGCCACCATCAATTCCTGCAATTTTCAAACCATCTATATTTGTTTTAGGAACTTTCAGTGTGAAAAGATTATCTGAAGTTTTGATATCAAAAGCAGTAGGAAACTCAGAAGGATTGAGCTTATCCTTAACTTGTCTGAAGAGATCCTGAAACAACTTCCTATGTTCATTATAGGTTCTTATCCGTTTTGAGATGTCATCAATAGCTTCATCTATCGTATTTTTAACTGCCATTTATCTAACCACCACTATTAATAATCATTTTTCCATTTAAAAAGCAATAGTTTTACTTCTAAATCATTTTAACATTCTATCTCTAGCAGCTTTCACAAACTCAAAGTATGGTGGTGAAGGTTTAATGGGACGGGATTGAAATTCTGGATGAAATTGTGCAGCTATGAAACACGGATGGGTTGGTAATTCGAGTGTTTCCATACGAATACCGTCTTCAGATTTTCCAGAGAAAATAAGACCATTTTTACTAAGAGTTTCTATATATTCAGGATTCACTTCATATCTATGTCTATGTCTTTCATAGATGATTGTGTTTTCATACATTTTCTCAAATTTTGATCCTTTTTCTAGAAGTATTTTATGTTTCCCTAATCTCATGGTTCCTCCTAAATCAGTAATTTGTTTTTGTTCAGGAAGAATGTCTATCACAGGATGAGAAGTAGCAGAATCAATTTCCGTTGAATTTGCATCAGACAAGTTGCAGACATTTCTGGCGAATTCTATTGTGGCTAGCTGAAATCCATAACAAATTCCTAAAAATGGAACATTGTTCTCTCTTAGATATTTGATAACTGCTATTTTACCCTTTACCCCTCTAGAACCAAATCCTCCCGGTACAAGAACACCATCATATTTTGATAATTCTGTTATTCTGTCTGGGTTCTTCTCATATTCTTCAGTTGAGATGAAGATAATACTAATCTTCACATTATTATGAGCAGCTGCATGATTCAAAGCTTCTTTTACGCTAATATATGAATCTACCAATTCTGCATACTTACCTGTTAAAGCAATTTTTACTTCTTTTTCAGCAGTTGAATGAATTTCTACTAATTTTTCATCTTCAGACCAATCTGCAGCAACATCCTCAAATCTAAGTTTAAGATTCAGAGTGGAACCAAACCCTTGTTTATCTAAATAGATGGGAGCTGCAAGAACTGTATCTAAATCTGGGAGAGAAAACACTGCATTTGCTGGAACATCACAAAACATAACAATTTTTTGTTTTGCACCATCAGTTAAATCATGAGAACCCCTTGCGACAATGATGTCTGGACTTAATCCTGAAGATTGCATTTCACGAACTGCATGTTGTGTAGGTTTGGTTTTTTGTTCTTTTAGATTTGGAGGTTCCATGATGTAAGTAACTAAAACAATAAGGGAATCCTCTCTAGGCATTTCGCGACATAATTGTCTTATAGCTTCTAGAAA
Organism: Candidatus Heimdallarchaeota archaeon; assembly: GCA_030607575.1. GTDB lineage: Archaea > Asgardarchaeota > Heimdallarchaeia > Heimdallarchaeales > Heimdallarchaeaceae > UBA460. Next base: position 49,829 of record JAUWJS010000002.1, read on the forward strand.
TGGTTGACTTTCAATATCACCTATCGTTCCCCCCACCTCTATTATGAGTGAATCCAAATCAGGATCTCTTTCAGCAATTGCTTTTATTCTTCTTTTAATTTCATCTGTTATATGTGGAATTACTTGAACAGTTTTTCCTAAGAAATCTCCCCTTCTCTCTCGTTCAATAACACTGTGATAAACTTGACCGGTGGTAATATTTTGGTCACCTTTCATTTCAAGATTAAGAATTCTTTCATAAGTCCCCATATCAAGATCAAGTTCATAACCATCTGCAGTAACAAAAGTCTCTCCATGTTCGTAAGGATTCATGGTTCCTGCATCTATGTTCAGATACGGATCTATCTTGATAACATTGATTGTTTTTCCTCTGACTTGGAGATTACGTCCTATAGAAGAAGTTACTACCCCCTTACCTAAACCTGAAATTAAAGCTCCACAAACGAAAATATATTTTGGCACATAAAGCATATCGAAATAGCGCATATAAATATTGCTTAATCAATTAGATATCCTCTTTTTCAGTTGATGACTTTACCATATTTTTCCATTTTTCGATAAATTCAGAAACCGAGTCATACAACCATTTTTCTTCAGGTGACATATTTCTGATTTGGGTTGTGATATTTCTTCCTTTACCTGCAATTTTGATGATTTTTGATAATCGCATCGTCATTAAATCTCTTAGTTTTATCTCAAGGGATTCTTTTTGACGATAGGGAACAGCTTTTCCCTTTTTCTCGTAATCATCAAACAATTGTTTCATGAGAATATAGAAGAAATTATTAATCTTCTGAAGATCGATATTTTCTCCCTCTTTTATGGCTAACCTGTAGAGTTCAGGGAAATCTAATTCACCTATTTCTTCCAATTCAACATATCCTTCTTTCTGCAGAAATGTAGCTAACCAAAAAGGTATTCTGATTTTCAATCCCTTAACTAATCTTACTTTTTTAGCGCCTATGTCAAACTCTTCCATAGTTTTCAAGCATTTTACTGGAATATCAAAGTCTTCAAAATCATATTGAATTCTTTCCAACTCATTTAGAAATTTATTATCAAAAGTCAATGTTACCACTAGTACTCTTAATTAAATCCTTTTAAATCATCTTACTCTATGAAAAAAAATCATCTAGTAATTTTTGAGGAGGAATTGTATTATAATCTTCTTCTGCTTCTTCTTCTTGCTTAGAGTCTTCTGCAAGTTCAGTTTCTGAAAAACCATCACCTAGAAGATAAGAAAAGATGTTCTTAACTAATTCTTTACCAAAACCAGAAATCTTCATAATCTCATTTGGATTTGTTTCTTTCAGAATTTCTTTTGTTTTATACCCTTTATCATAAAGTGCTCTCGCTCTCATTCTTCCTATTCCTGGAATCTGAACAAGGTCTAGTAATTCTTGTTTTATTCCATTTATCACACGATTATGAACAGCTGAAATTTGCTTAGCCATATCCTTGTAACCTAATAATTTTGATATCTCTGAAGAAGCATAAAGGAGCCATTCTGCATTAGAAACAACCATGTAGATATCTCCACTGCCTATTCTATATCTGTCTAGCATGATATCTTCAGGAACTTCTTTAATCCAATCCTGCAAAACAAGAGACGTTTTCAGTTGACTCATGAATAACTCTAAATCAAACGATGTTTCTGGGAGATTAGCTAAAAACTCCTCTTCATGATCACTTATGAAGTTGACCAGATTAATCTGTTCATCCTTTCTTATGGTCAAAAAACGAACATCCGGAGTTGAACAAACTAATTGGAGAAAACTTAAGTCAGTTAAATAATGCTTAGATTTAATATTTCCCTTGATGAGCCCCTCTCGTATTACAATTGCACTCATTGGATCGATGTAAAGTTGACTTACTCTTTTACCAAAGTTTGTTGGAATTAAATAATCTGAGTCGTTAACTATAAGAGCTTCTTCCCGTAAAAAGCTTACAACTTTATTCAGAATGGAACTTAGATTAGCGGAATCTTGCTGATATCCATAAAATGTTTGACCAAAGAATTCATGTAGTTCTTCAATAGTTTGACTGTTCTCTGTTGATATCTGCCCCAAAACTATTTTTCGTAAGGCTGGTTCAGCAGCAATTCTGGATTCAATATCTTCTACTTCTCCAGTAATATAGGTTTGATAAAGACTAGTTGCATCAAATTCATTTTTTGCAATAACAATAGCATCCCCTTCTTTGTCATATTGAGGTCTTCCAGCTCTTCCTGATTGTTGTTTAAATTCTAACACTGGAATCGGATAACTTCCTAAAGTGACATTATATCTGTAGATGCTCTTAATGATAACATATCTTGCAGGCAAATTGACTCCAGCTGCCAACGTGGGTGTAGCACTAATAATCTTAATGTTCCCTTGCTTGAAGTTATGTTCAATAATCCTTCTTTGAGCTGAATTTAATCCTGCATGATGGTAAGCCACACCATTTCTAACAAGCTGAGCCAAACCTCGTGATTGTTTTGTTTGTTCTCCTGTATTTAGAATCTCTGAAGATGTTGCATTTAGTTTCTCTTTTTCTTCTTTTGAAAGAGTTTTATTTATTCTAGCAGCTAGATTCTTAGCTGTAGATTCTGCCATGTTTCTAGTTGTGGCAAAGACTAATGCTTGATTTTTATTGCTTAATATGTAATCAGTAAGATTATTGAAACTATCCTTGAGCTTTGAAGGGATGGTAACCTCGGTACCATCACCATAAACTATGGTTTTATCAAAAAGGACTCCTTCTTTTAGTTTGACCGGTCTCCAATTACTTGAAACAAGCTCAGCTTCTAACCACCTAGCGATCTGATCAGCATTTCTAATAGTTGCACTTAGAGCTAGAATCTGTGCATCGCAAACTTGTCTTAATTGTGCTATTACTACTTCTAAAGTAGGACCTCTCGATGAATCATTTATGAGATGTACTTCGTCTGATACAATTAATCCAATCTTGTTAATCCATCGTGCTTGATGCCTAATAGCTGAATCTATTTTTTCATTGGTAGCAATAATAACGTCAGCATATTGGGCTCTTGTATCTTCTTCCTCATAATCCCCAGTGAGCAAAATAGTTTTTTTGTTTAACAAGTCAAGAAAAGATTTGAATTCCATATATTTCTCAAAAGCCAAAGCCCTTAAAGGTGAGAGATATAGTGTTTTCAATCCTGTTTCAGTAAGTTTCTTGATACTCGCAAATAATGCAAGTAAGGTTTTTCCAGAAGCTGTAGGGATTGAGACAACTAAATTAGTTCCATCAAAAAGACCTTTTTTGACCGCTTCTTCTTGTGGTGGATAAAGTGAGGATATTCCTTCTGTGATTAATTTCTCTTTAATGATGTCAGGTAATGGAAGATCCTCTATTTTCATTATTCAACCACGACTATCAAGCTAATTTCACAAAACCATCACTTGGAGAATAAATCTCTCCATTACTGCGAAGTTGAGTAATTACTCTGTCTACAAATTCTTCATCTATATTTTGCTCTTTAGCTAGTTCTTTTATTCTTCTTATTGATACAACATCTGAGCTTCCCACTCGCGATTCTTCTTTCATAATATCAATGATTATTTGCATTTTAGAACGTGAAGTCTTTGTTGTACCAGATAAAAGATAATCTATATCAACTCGACCAGTAACTGGATCTTTACCAGCTTGCTCTAATGAAGCTTTTAGGAGATTTATAGCAGCTTCAACATGATCTATGGTTACATCTTCTTTAAGAGCCATTCTTGCCTGCGATTCAGACAAACGAATAATTGCCTCTAGATATCTTGGGGTTATTGCTATTGCAGTTGTTTCATCTGTTTCTTTTCTAAGGTTAAGGTAGAATTGCTCAATTCGCTCCATGGCAGCATCAGTAAGTGAGGGTTGAATGTGTTGTTTTGCATAACTGATATACTTTCTTAACAGATCCATATCAATCGTCGGTTCAGTATCTTCAATAACATGACCTCTTCGTAATTCCAAGATATGTCTAGCCATTCTTTTATCTGTCTCTGTATCTGGTATATCACGAATAATATAGATTAAATCAAAACGCGATAAAATAGTTGGGGGAAGATTAATGTTCTCAACAGGTGGACGAGAATCTTCATATCTACCAAAACGAGGATTAGCAGCTGCAATAATAGCTGTTCTTGCGTTTAGCTGAGCAACAATACCAGCTTTTGCTATACTGACGGTGTTATGAAGAACAAGTCCATGAGATATGAAATTCTCTGTTGGCTCTATGGTAACATCATAAACCCATTTAGTTGCCAGTTCCCCCTTATTATATAGTTTTTCAATTTTAATTATCTTTACCCTATCTAACTCTATCTTTTTATTTGATACACTTGGAACTAACATACCTTTCTTAACATTTTCAGCATCAACAGTAATAACTTCATCATTATTTAAAACATAGATTGGATGTTCAGGAGTTACTAGTAATTCTACATCATTTGAGTATATTATCCTAATAAACTCTTCAGGAGCTATGTGACGACTGACTCTATTAACATTTGTATCATATAATTTCTTGAAATCTGTAGTTAAGACATTGAAGCCAAAATTCTCTACTGGAAGAATTTCACAATCTTTACCTATGATTTTAAATTCCTCATTTTCTTTGAAAAGATTATCAACAAAACTTCCAATTTGTAGTTTTTGACCGTCCAAAAATGATAGTTCAAAACTTGGGTGATAAGATTGTTGTTCCATCGCTTCATGAATTGCGGATCTATCAGTTGGATTCATTTTGTCAAATTCATCGATACAATTGTGAACTATGATTCCATTGCTGGTGAAACTATGATGCCCTGGAACATATAGATCGTAAACATAATCATTATATGGTATTAATTCCGTTTTTCTTATCTTATCAATGAAAAAATCACGCTTCAATAGTATGTCAATATTAGTGTGAGTCTTCGAATCAATTCGATCAAATAATTTCTCTTTTATCTTGGATAATTGATCTCTAGACGGTTGATAGTTCTTCTTTTTGAAAGCATATATCGTACTCCACAAACCTTCTTGTTGAAGGATCGAAGATTCGATTGTCGAACTTATATGTTCACAAATTTTAGCTACAGGTTCCATTGGAAGTTTATCACTATATGAAGAAATAGAATGCTTACGGAGAGGTATGTTTTTTACTTTTACACTATATTCCCTTAGATTCTCAATCAAGTTGGTTACATCTTTTCTTCCAGTAATCAACAAGCTGTCTACTTTCTTATCCTTAATTGTCACAAGCTTTCCAAAACAATCAAATCTTCTAAGAGCAAGTAAGAGAGTTTTATTCTCTTCTAGACTATTAGAAAGTAAGAAATCTATATGAACTGTTTTGTATTCTATGTTGTTTTTTTTACCGGTTTTTATGGAAAGACAACCATCTGAATCTAAACAACCAGCAAGGAAAGCTTTTAGACACTCATCAGGCAACTTATGTAAGTTTTGTAAATCATTTTTAGTAATATAATCATAAAGAAATGCGACTAGATTAGAACCACTATAAAGTGTGGCAATTTCACCTTTTACTTCCTTTTGATTAATGAAAGATATTCTTTTTCTTATATCAACACCCAACTGTCTATTTGAGAACATCGAATGAAATAATTTAATTTGCTCTATTTGCTTAATATTTTTTAGTGATTGAGTAATATGGATTGAGGATCTTCTATCAGATATTCTTACCGAACCATCTCCATAAATAAAACCGAGATAGTAGGCTATTTCTGGAGTTATCTGATATATTTTAAGATTCTCTCCTGAAGATTTTCTACCAAATTTTAATATTTTAATACTCCATTTATTATAGTGATTCAATTCTCTTAAGAATGCTTTGAATTTGCCAGCTTTAATTGCTCCCCTACCAGAGAGAAAATCTCTAGATACTCCATATTTTTTATTGAAAATGCTGAGTTTATCATATCTTTTTCTTACTAATTCTTTAAATTCAAGCTTTTGTTCATTGGATAAAATTACAATCCAATTTTCAGGTATTATATCTAATAAAAATATTGGTTTATCGTTTTTTGGAAGCTTCAAAGGTGCTACTACATAATCACCTTCGATGAAATTGATTGCTTCTGTCCATTTTAAATCGTTTCCACTTATTAGTTTATGATCAGGCGTTAATTTTATGGAAAAACCAGATTCAAACTCTATTTTCATTATCTTTTCTTTGTATTTCTTCCGACGAATTCGGATTGAATTGGTATTTACTGTGTTGAGTTTTGAGTCTGTCGAAATTGTTGATAGTTTGATGTCGCAGATTTCTAATTTCTCACCATTTGATATAGCTTGATAGTTTTGAGTTGAATCAAAAACTGAACTAATAGGCACATACATATTATCAACAAAGATTTTTGAATCACCTGTCAAGCAACATATCCCCCGATCTGCTAATACTAAAGCTCCTGCCTCTAAACCAAACTCACCAGTTTCAGCATCTCTGATAACAGCTGCAGTTAGACCTGCTGCAGAACTTGCTTTCCCTGATGTAAGTAACCCTCTAGGTGCAAGACGATGAACATATTGAAGTAATTGACTATTATGAATAAATAATCCATTAGCAATGAAATTGTGAGTCTCTGGAACCTGTATGTCATAAACCCATTCAAAATCAGGTTTAAATCTTTCAATTGAAACTATTCTCTCCCAGAAAATATCTGAATTAACAAGCTTTTCTATTCGTTCAACTTTATCATTATGTCCGTATTTTTGAAGCTCTAGAATAATTTTCTTAAGACTAGAAATTGAAGGATTTCTGTCATTCTTTTCATAGTGTTGGTATGTACTTCGAATCAATCCCATTTGAGATTGAGACAGATTCAATTCCTTTCTTACTTCTAAAAGAATCCTATTCAAACCTGGAATTACATCAATATTTGAATTTGAATCTAGATTTCTAGCTAATCTGTTTTTCTTATATGAATTGAAACCAATTAAATCCCCAAATCTTTTGAATTGTTCTATGGATGTAATTTTCAGCCTAAAATATTTTTGTAACTGGGATGTTTGACTTTTAGAGTGAGTATACCCTAATTGAGAAATAATACCAAACCGATTTAAAAGAAGCTGAATATCTTGCAGAAGCTGTTTACTAGCAGATGTTGCAGATATTGTACATCTGTTTCTTCCAACAGTACCATCAGCATCAAAATAAGCTCTTAGAAATGCTTGAACTGACTTTTTAGGAGCTCTCATAATGATGTTTGGTACAACCTTCTTGTACGCACCCTCATAAAAACTAGGAGAAATTTCTTCTAATACTCGTCCTAATTCTATTGATGCTACATAAACATCTTTTGCACTCTTACCCTTAGGTGAACCTCTTACAGTATAGTTTATGTCACCAAATGTGTTAGTTAAACATCTTATATAATCGTTAATTAAATCTTCTTCATTGTTTGTAAACCATACGTATGAAGATGTACTAGTCTTTTGTAAGTAGCCATCTCCACAAATATACCCTAAGAAACCAGAAAATTCAGGTGATATTTCTAATGGAACTCGAATCTTTTGAGCAGATGTCTTTCCTTTTTTGATATTTAGTTTAATATTTTCAACTGGATTAGTTATAACATTTCTTGGAGATGCTATGAAGTCACCTATTTTGGTTTTCATTGCTTTTTTTGATAAAATGAAACCATCTGATGTTGTATAGAACGGATGAGTCGGAGTTACAATTAGTTCTTTTCCATTAGAAGTTTTAATCTTATACATTTCCTTTGGAGCTTTTCTTTTCCAGAAGATGTTAGTAATAGCGTTTTCTATTACTCCGTCTTTGTTCATTGTTAAAATTGGACAAGCTCCATTTGCATATGATCCATCATCAATTATTTGTTGATTGTTTTTTAGATTTTCTTCAACTAAGTCCTTTATTGATTTAGTTTCACCATTACCTAGTAATACCTTAGAATCTCCGTGCACACACTTAGCGACCCCAGGATCTCCAATCATTAATAGGTTAGAATCCCCTCTCTGTTTCATGCCATCTGGAGCAACTCTGGATACTCCTCCAAACAGAACTGTTGCTAAAGCTTCTTTTAGTGTTTCCATCCCATAAATGGAAGGGGCAACAGATCTGACTATTCTTCTATGGATGTTAATGTCAGTAGAAAGTTCTAAAATTTCTTGTTCTGTATCTGGATCGATATCAATCTCTTCAAACTCCTTTTCTCTCGATGAAACAAAATTTACATCTAACCAGGGGTCAAATGTTGCCAGCTTTCCTTTTTGTTTACCTTTTACTTTCATACGGAGAATTCCAGAAACGATTGCTCTATCTCCTGCTCTGACAGTATCTACTAAATCACCTATTAATCTTGCTGGGACAGATCGAGGAATTTGCCCTGGAGGAAGACTTTCTGGTTTTTCTTGAACAGTGACAGATTGAAAATCTGTATAAATTGTATTTTTATCTTTAATTAAGAGTTTGAAAGAACTAGTATTTGTACACTGCGGATTATTGCATTTTGATGGTTCTGTGTAATATCCTCCCTCTTGTGGGACAAAATGAACTTCTTCACACCCCTTTCTAGTACATTGAAAAATACCTTGAATTAGAAGAGGTTTAACTACAGTTTGACGAATAATAATGCCTTCAACGGATAGCAATTTTCCTAAATGAACTGACCGTAAACGACGTAGATTAACTAAATCCGGAAGATTTGAAAATCGAACATGAAATAAACCTGCGGTTTCATCACTAGTTGCATAAATATGGTCTTCAATATCCAATACCTCTACTAGTGCATCATCTGCTGCTTTGATTGTATCTTCAGGTTCTTCGCGTAGTTTTTTAGCAGATACAGGATCAAATCGTAATAAATCATCATAATTTACAAAAAGAGATAAAAGACCTTCTAAAGACATTTTTTGAACCTGTTCAACATAAACATATCTCCCATTTTCATCCTGATATGCTTGAAAGAACTCTCTGAACCTTTCGCTTGGACTGGATTGCATATCTATGTGCATTTGTGTCTACCCTACGCTACAAACTTCAATTTATAATCAAAGTAATAAGTCTTACTTAGTCTTAGTCTTAGATTAACTTTCAATAGATATAATTATTTATTAGTATAAAAACTAATGATAAAAATAAGCAAGTGTAAGCTTAACAAAACTAACAATTAGTGAAGTAAATGACATATACACCCACACATCTAGCTGTACAAGGTATTATTGCATGGTTGTTATTATCAAAGAAGAATAAGACATACTATAAAGAACATAGATGGGAGTTTATACTCATTAATCTTGTAGCAGTTCTCCCCGATATAGATTTACTCTTTGGATATCACAGGTCTTACACGCACAGCTTGATTCTTCCCACCTTCATTCTTTTCAGTATGCTAGTTATAGATAAAATCAATAAAGATGCAAGTCCAATAGAATCAGCAACTCATAAAACTGTAAGATTTGTTAAATTGGCTTCACTGATGTGGATAGTTCATATCTTTCTAGACCTAAGCTGGGGACCACTTCTGTTATTCTGGCCCTTGGATAATAATCTGTACGATCTTTCAGTTTATCTTCGATTCAGAAATAAAGCATGGTTGTTCTTTCCATTAACCTTTGTTGGTCTGATTCCAGATTGGTCGATTTATTCCATGACTGAAGGGCAAAGGATATTTTTTATAAATCTGTCTCAAGACGAACTTCAATCAATTTATGGGGAATTTCTGGATTTATACATCGCTCAGTTCACATTTCATGTTCTCTTATTTATTGTATGGATGATAGTAATCCTATTTCCAGCATTCAGAAGAAAGAAACAGAAACCAGAAAAAGACCGGAAGAAATTTTATACAAATTTGAAAAAAACGTGGGATTTGATAAAGAGACAGCTCACACTCTTTGGGATATTTCTAATATTCTTAGGCTTAATGCTAGGACCTATAATAGGGTTGAATAGATCAATGGATTATGAAATTTCATATGAATACAAGAGTACGCAATCGATTTTCGATCCAACTCTGGGTGTAGCTTTTGTGAATAAACCTCAAGCTACTACTTTAGTTAATTTTAGTAGTGAAACAGGTTTAGTTGATTATAATGTTACAGTCCTTACTTCCAACAATGATACTTTCATTAATTTTTTCGATAATTTTGAAAATTTGACGAACAACTACTATGATAAAAATATCACTTATGAACAGATGATTGCTTCTTATTCAATCATAACTAATCAAGCAAAAGATGAAAGTATTTTCGAGTCCAAACTAGTTGGAGATGAAATAGCTTCTGGCATCCTTATAACCATGAATGAAACTGAGGAAGAAGAAACAGTTTTCCTAATTACATTTGTAGATGAATGGAACACAACTGAATCTTTCATTTATGAAGCTAAAATTGCTATAAATTATGTTATACATAGAAAACTAGCAGTTATAGAAGGGGGAATATTGAGTGGGATTGGGTTAGCTATAATTATTGCAGACCAAATAATCGCACTTAGAAAGAATAAGAAAACTAAATCATGAAACTAGTTTGGTAGTTAATTCCACTAGATCGGAATTATGATTCAATTCAACCATCTTAACATTTGATAGAGAAACGATTTCATCAACAAAAGATACGCGTCTATATGTTCTCGCATAAACTACTCTTAAATCAGGAATACGTTGAATGGTTGGGAGTGGATTTCTTCCTGTAGTTCTTTCAAGGTCACTAATGATATAGATAATTTTTTCTCTTGATGAGCTGTCTTTCAGCTGTTTTGTAGCTAATTGTAGAGCTTCATCTAAATCTGTTTTCCCTCCGCTTTCAATATTCAAAATTAGTTCTACTAGTTCTTCGGGTGGGATTCTCTTAGCCATCGGCTTTAACAGTTGAGCTTCTGAATCAAATTCTATTATAGCAAAATTGTCTCGTTTAACTGAAAGCGACAAAACAGAGGCCATCAAAACAATCTGATGGATCAACTGCAAAACACTAAGACTTTTGTCAATACAAATAACAATGCTTTTCTTTCTATCTGAAGGTTCTTTGACTACTATACAATCATAGTCTGGAACTTGCTTCCCACTACTCAACATTTTCTCAAAAGTCATTTCAATTTCCCAGGAATCTCCAGGTTCATAATTTACATATCTAGATACTGAAGATGAAATTCCCCGTCTGAGTATAGTTTTAGCTTTTTCAGTTATGAATGGTATAAGTTTCTCTAGAAGTTTCTTACGAATATCATAATTAAGATGTTTTTTTGTTCTAGAATATAGTTGAATCAGATCTTTTCCTGCAAGATTATCCAACATTTGATCAGTTAATTCAATTTTGTTAAGTATATTAGCTGCAATCATGGGATAATTGGTTGCAATAAGTCTTAAACCCTCCAGATTACTTTCCTTTGCCGCTCTTTCAGCCAATTCAATAATACGTGCCATATTATCTTCTTTTTTACCAAGTTCAAGATGAATCTCATTAATGGTCATTCGACCGACATTGGATGGGAAAGTAAGAAACGGTTCATCCCCTACAATAGATGATGTAAGGTCACCTAGTCTTCTTTTTTTCGTGTAATCCTATCATCGTCATATTTGGACAAGACTTTAGAGATGATTTCTTCTACAATCTTTTCTTCGCTCTTTCTACTGGATGTTTTACATCTAATCTTTCGAGAATGAACAGATATTGCTCTCTCAATAAGTTCAATCTCATCTATTCTTTCATTTACTCTAAAGAGATATACTAATTGTATTGCTCCCCGAACCGTTGAGCCATATTCAAGCTCCGGATGATTAAGAGAAGCTTCAACAATCTCACATGATATTCGAATAAGAAAGTTGTCTGTGCTAGATGTTCGAAGTTTTACAATTTCGATCATTTCTTCCAAAGGTTGATGAGTAACACTAATCCAAATGCAACGATCGTAGAATGCTTTTGGTAAGGGATTTGTAGCTACAGTATCGTGAGAGTTATAGGTGAAAACGGGTATGAAACCATTCTGTGCTTTGATTTCTCCTAGCTGAGGTATAGTTATCAACTTCTCATCCAGAGCTGTTAGTACAGCATTAATAGTTTCAGAAGGAGCCCGATTAACTTCATTATAAAAAAATAATCCTCCTTCTTCCATTGCTTCAGTTAAAGGTCCTGAAATGAATGTATCTTTCGAAAAACCCTTTTCTAGTACAAGAGGGGGGTCATACCATCCCTTCAGCTTAATAGAGGTTAAACTATCATCACCATCCACTCTAATGAAAGGTCTTTCAAGACTCTCTGCTAAAGCTTTAGCCATTTCTGTTTTTCCCGTTCCAACTGGACCTTCAATAATAATTGGTAAATCCTTTTCAATAGCTCTAACAATCATTTTCAGCTCTTTCTTTCGTCCAATGATGAGTTTTGACATTTTATCTAGAACTTCTTTTGAAACCTGACTTCCTTTAGACATCAAATTAATATAGAGAAGGAGAAATTAAAACTCTTGTTGTGCGTGTTTTAAAAGAAAAAAAGATAGAATCATCTTGTTCATATTAGTATTAAACATATTTAGACCGTAGGCAACTGCTGCGTGAAATCCTACCCAATCTTACCATTAGCGTTCTAATACCTGTAGAATTAGACAAAAGCACGGTTGAACAAGTCCACTTGTTGCTGAGATATTTTCCTCGAGTTTA
>JAUWJS010000167.1 GCA_030607575.1 Candidatus Heimdallarchaeota archaeon
ACGAATCTATTTGTATTATTTCTCCAAGTTGGTTTTAGAGTTCCTAGGTGTAATGCGGTACCAAGTTTTCCTGTTAGAACTCCGTTGATATCACCTCTAACTGTTAATAATAAAGGGTAAATGAGAAAAATCCATGGTATGTATCTAGAAAGAGATTGTAAAAAAGTAGCAGCACTTCCAGCTGCTAAACCTCCAAGGTTAAAGAACAATCCACCTGCTACTGCTAGAGTAAAACCTGCAAAAATTGAAAAGTGAGATTTGTTCTTTAACATACTGACCAAAGAAGTGTCGAAACTTAATAAATATAATTGTTTACGAAAACATAGAATAAAATGAAGGGAAAAAACTGGGCTAATTCTTAATCTTTCCTGATTCCCAATCTCTCAATTATCTCTAATCTTCGTTTTGCTAGTGCAAAAAAACCATCTGCTATTTGCTTTGTTTTTTCTAATTTGGGATCTAATTCAAACATTTGTTTATAATGTTTAGATACAGGATTAGTAGAATCGGACATCTTCTTTCCTAATTCTTTTGCTTCAGTTAATTTATCAATCATCAGTAGATGTGAGAATTGTAAATTGGGATTTATGGCAATATCTTCTTCTGGGACTAAGTCTATATTCATCATTAATATCCATGAAAGAGTTTCAAACATATCAGGGTCTATTTTGTCACAAAGTTTTTTCAGGTCCACATATCTTTCTTCTCGAACAGCACTCATTGCAATCACTTAGTTATCTAACTAAAATTAGGTGAGCTATTTATATATTTTTACCTTAATTTGTGAAAATTGAGAACTACATAAAATTAATACTATTATTTCTATTTTATAGCTAACACGCAAACAATTTCTCGTAAGAAGATTAATTTTACATTTTCTTCTCCAAAAACTGAAACTACTTTTGCTTTTAGTTCATCAGGTAGAAATTGAATTAATTCGCCTGATCCTTTCTTAGGTATGAAGATTTGAAATCCATGAGTAAGTTGTTTTAATGACTCCCAGAGATAACTCTCAAATTCTATTAATTCAAAGAATGCAGCTTTTCCTCCAGGTTTGAGTATTCTGTGAACTTCTTTTATATAATTCTCTGAAGCACTCTTTTCTAGAAATCCCAAAGATAGAACTGACATCACCCTATCTAGCAAATCGTTCTTCAATGGAATATCATCAGGATTTGACCTAATATTCTGATAATAGGGTACAACTAAATCCTTAGCAAATGGTAAAAGAATATTAAAACGACTTTGAGTATCTTCATCAGTTGAGTGAACGCAATGATTACACGTCTCAGGGACAAGGAATTCAGGATTATTAGGGCTAACTACTGCAAAATTCATCTCACGAAGACATCCCATAGTTTTTACACATACCACATTCAATACTTCAATCAATTGATTGGCCATGCCTTCAAATATGGAACTAATCCCCCAAAATAGAGCTCCTTTAAGTTCAATTTGACCCTTTTCGGTTATTTCAAGAAAAGTTTTGTAACCCTGTCCTGGAATAGCATTTGTTTCTATCATTCCAATTTTTTCTAATTTATCAAAGATTGCATAAAACGAGCTTTCTGGTTTAGTTGATATACTATCATGTTTATCCCTCAGGACTGTAATCAATTCTCCCTTATAAACTGGTTCTAAAGACTTATCTAGTATTTTGAGTATCTCTAGCTCTATCCAATTAACAGTAAAGAAAGCCAGAATTCTTTTATCTGAAATATCTAAATCTACTGACTTGAAATCAATTTCTTCATCATAAACCATGATAACACCATTTATGTTTTTGAATGAGTTTGTTATAAATCTTCTTTTGTGTATTAAACAAAGTCTAATCACCATCTTCTAAAAAAAGGAAAAAACAGAGGAAAAGTAAAAACAAATTATTATGCCTTAGCTCTTTTCTTACGAATAATTACTAATGCTCCAATAGATAATAGACCAAAGAAAACCCAACCAAATTGTATTGGAGATTCAACGATATATCCTATGAAAGTTAATTCTATCTCACTATCAATTTCGTTTCCAACTTCTACACTGACAAAATGTTCATAGTATCTCTTGGTTATACCATCTAGAGGGTCAATCTCAAATTCAACGAATAAGGAATAAGGATTATCTACTACTGTAAAGTTCACATAGAACCAAGTTCCAACTCCATCTGTTACATTGAATAGAGTTGGATTATCTTCAAATTCATCTCTAATGTAGACTGTATCAGTAGCATTTATTCTATGAGTATGCCAGAAGAGAGGAAATCCTTCCCCAGTGTATTTGTCACCGTCAACTTTGACACTAGCATATACTTTTTCTAATTCTTCTTCAGATAATGGTCCAGGAAATAAATCATCCTTAAGTTTGACAGTAAAATTAGCACCTACTGGAATATCTTCATAATAATCTACAGATTTTGTAACATTCCATGTAAAAGTACCATTTTTAATCATTTTATCTGAATAATATAATCCTTCTCCACCTTGTGCTGAAATAGTATTAGCCATAAATGCAGAAATCATCAAAACAACTAAACTTAGCTTTAGTACTTTTTTCAATTAATTCACCATTATTAGTAAAGGATGAAATACAAACTGTATAAGTTTTTTTAAACTTTGCCTCTCTACCCTTTTTAATACTCAAAAAATGGAGAAGAAAAAAAAATAATTTAAAGTTTAGATTCAAGTCTCTGTACAATGTCTTGATCTTCAAGTTCTCTCGCAATTTCAAGAGCTTTCATGAGATATTCTCTTCCTTCATCCATTTGTGAGGAAATTAAGATGGTACCAATTTTTTCGTAGATCCTCATAGAATCAATCTGGTTATTTAGTCCTTCGAACATAGCTGCAATTGCTTTATAATCAGTTAATGCTTTGTTTCCATCCTTCGCAGCTTTGATGTCAGCTATTATTTCCTTGGTTAATCCTTCATAATAGGGGTTATTCCTCTTAGAAGAAAGCTCTAAACCTTTACTTGCTATTTTTTGAGATACTTTTGGGTTCTTTTCAGCAGTTCCCAGGGCCAATTGGTAAAACATGTATATTTGAATATTATAGAAGAAAGAGGCATCTTCTTCTTGTTGAGTAAGAAACTGAATATATTTCTCGAGCTTCTTTTCCAGTTTCTCCGCTCTTTTGTCACTTTTACTTTGTAATGCAAGTATTCGGGAACCTAAATAATTGTAAAATGCATTGCCATAATTTAATTCCTTCTGATAAGAATCACCTATACTCTCATATTGTTTGGAATTTTCGATTAATTTATATTCATCCATTTTAGATAACTTCTGAATGTCTAATAGAGGTTTTGTTGCATTTATTTCGATTAAGTCTCTTGTAACATATTGTAACTGTTCTTTTTTGATACTCCTAACAATATCTGTAATTCCTGTAGAAGTATAAATCTCAAAAATCTTCTTTGTTTCAGGGGAATCTGTCAAAGGTTCAATTTTAGGTAGAGATAGGAAGTAGTTCAAAGAATGGCCTTGTTTGAGTAAAGTTCTGATTATCTTTAGAGATTTCTCAACTTCTTCTTTTTCTGGTAAGTCACTATAATCTGTTAATAATGCTCTAGCATCAGACAGATTCTGAAAAGCTGTTTGATAGTCTTCTCTAATATAATTTATCAGACCTAATCTGTATTTAATTACACCATTTGATTTTGTGTCTTTACTGCTCTCAAAGTGGGATAAACTTTCAATATACAAATCATAAGCATGATCCATTTCAGTTTTAAACATGCAGTTAGCCAATGCAAAAGAGTTCTCTGCATAATACTCTTTCTCACCTAGCTCTTCAGCTATTTCCCTAGCCTGGTTAAATACAACAGCTGCATCTTTTAAGTCAAAATGAACTAAGTTTTCCCCGAATTTAGACAAACTTAGTAAGTGAAGTTTCTTATCTTCTGACTTTCTTGCTTCGCTGACTGACATAAGATAGTATTCTGTTGCATCTTTATGCTTCCCTTGAGCAGTTAAGAGAGAAGCTATTAGTGATGCAATCTTTGAGGTTACATAATGTGCTTCTAAACGTCTTCCCTCATTAAGCATGTTAGATGCAGCGTTGAGAGCATCAGTTATTTCACCATCTCGTATTTGAGCTAGTAAAGTATCAAATTTTTCCTCTAATTCCTTAGTTTCATCAACTACTTTATCACCATAAGTGATGATAACATCAGATTGAGCAAGACCAATATCTTGATCTTCTGGTAGATCTTCTAATCCTTCAAGATCAGTCACAACTTCCATGTCTAAGCTGAACTCTTCCATTTTGTCAAGATCTTCATATTCTTCTTCTTCTTCTAAATCTTCGACACTTCGTTCCTCATCCATCGTTATCACAATAGTTTGTTCTAGCTATGACAAGAATAGATTTCATTCTTATATTTATCCCCTAAAATCTCAAAAAAAGAAAAAATAAGGTACTCCTTCTTTGTTTTTCTTTTC
>JAUWJS010000161.1 GCA_030607575.1 Candidatus Heimdallarchaeota archaeon
CCATAGCAAATTTAGTTGTAATTGCTCTGAACACATCAACTCTAACCCTTTCCCAGAAGAAGACACCGCTGATTTTAGCATTAAAAAGAGAATACTCATCTTCAAATTTTAGAAATTCTTCATAAACTGATTTGAGGGACAAGTCAGATTCTCTCATTGTATCCGTTTTGATGTTTGTAAAAATATTATAAAAGGTCTTTGCACCTTATCACCTTAAATTATATCATCTAAATCATATACAGGAAATTCAGGTTTAATTTCTTTTTTGATCCTTAAATTAACACTTTCTAAAACAATCTTTTCTGGTTTGTGAATCCCATAAAATAGTCGCATAACTATTTCCAAATCAATGAAAGCTGATAGGAAAAGCTCGAGATGGTTTTTTTGTGCGAACAAGTCTGCATATAGCTTATTCACAATTTCCCTGTTTAAGATGTTCCAAATGAAGGAATTATCATTTTCTAAGATTTCATGAATGAATTTATAATATGGACTATCTTTTTTTGTCCATTTATAGATTGGAGAAGAGGATTTAGGAACAATCGACATACCAATTTTCATTTCTATCCACCTAACAACTTTCAATGCATTTTGAACAATTTTCAATCTTTTAAATTTTGAAGAAGTTGTCGTAATTTTAGCTATTTCGGGATTTAAACTAGATAAAACATCGAGTTCAAAATTTCTTTTCTCTCGAAGTTTATAGGGGACTTTAATGTATGTACTAAAAATCTCTGGATGATAAAATGGTAAAACTGTGATGCCATAATTTTCAACAGTTCTGGGTCCACCTACTGCATATTTTCTTCCTCTTGTTAAAGCAAGTAAAGTTTCAATTCTCATTCTATCATTTTTCACTTCCCACAATAGGGATACATGTTTCTTTAACTCTGGCAGAATAATATTTGACAGAACATTCTTCTCTTTAACAGCTTCTTCGAAAAATTTTATTGGAAAGAAATAATTATGCAATTTCATAGCTTTTAATAATGCTAATGAGTGATCTTTCTTTAAATGCTTACTTTTGATACATGTAAAAAATTCTCCTCCTAATTGACCATCCCCGACATAACCATCAATAAATAAATTGTTTTTTGTTTCTAATTCATCTAATATTCTTACTAGACGAGATGCAACATGTGTAGAAGTTCCTTCACAGAACCACATATGTCTAATCGAATCTTGAACCGTTTCTTGTTCATCTATTATTCTGACTATATGTTCAATATTCAAACTCTCTGCAACTTCTCTTGCATAGATTGCATTTCCCCCCTTTTCTGAATAATCGAAAGTAATCCCCTTACACCTATCCCTTAAGGTTTCTTGAACAGAAGCAATGAGTGTTCTTGAATCAAGTCCCCCTGATAGAAGAAAATAATTATTTTCTTGGTGTTTGTTTAATAGGGACGAGAAATATTCTTTGAATAATAATGATTGTTTTTCGACGGTTTCCATGTATTTCTTATCATCCATTTTTTCATAGTCAAGAGGAAATTCGTAAGTTATTGTACTGTTATCTAAAATCGTCTGATCTATATCAAAGTCATCAAAATTAGCGTAATTGAGAGTAATAGTTCTGTTATAAGGCAATAAGCGAATTTTCCTAAAGAAGGTCTTCATTCCTAAAATACAATGAGAAAAAACATATTCTAGAAGAGCATCATATTCGAGAGTATTGAAAAATTCTTTTTCTACTGAAAGGATAAATCTCATGTGGTTTGATAAATAGATTTTACCCTTATGATAAGCAAAATAAATGAAGTCTGTACCCATTGTATCAGTTGAAATTACTAATTCTTTCTCTTTTGTCTTAATCTGAATTGATGGTTGAAAAATCTGATTTTTTGAAGTATCCTTTGATGCAAAATTAATTGGTGAGTGTTTTAACAGGTTTGTTTGAAGAGTGTAAGTACCATTTTCCCTATTGAATTGATAATTAGATTCATGAAAATCATCAATTACTATCTGGATTTCATCCTCGTAGACTTCCTTTCGATTGGATGTAGTTTTTGGAAATAATCTCAGTGTATTTTCAAGATTTTTCTTTTCTGTTGGCAAAATTAAAAGAAAATTAGTCATCATCCAGCTTGGTAAAGAAGATTATAAAAAACTTTTGAAGAAAGGTGTGTAGCATTCTAAATGGAATAGAAAGAAGAAGATTTTCTTGTGCATTATTAGAAAAACAGATATACTTGCATTGATTGTGGAGTTTGTGTGGAACAGATGAAATTACTAGTTATCTCATACCTTTCACCTGCTGACAAGATTACAGGAGGTTTTCGTGCTCCTAGTTTTACTAAACATTTTCCTGAAGCTGGAATTGATGTAACTCTTTTAACTTCAAATTCAGAGCTATTATCAAACAAAGCCCTTTTAGACAAATATAACATAAAAGAAGTGGAAATTGTCAGAGGTGTAAGAATCAGAAAGATAGGGTATAAGCTGAAGATTCTCGCATTGATGGAGACTTTAAAACTAGATACTTTGTTCTTTTTCCCAGATACTTTTAGATTTTGGAATAGACGAGCTAGAAAAAAGGCACAAAATCTCATTAATAATGATGAATTCGATGCCATTCTAGTTACTGCTCCTCCGCATTCTAGTTTCTGGTTTGCATACAGACTTGCGAAAAAAAATAATCTTCCCTTAATTCTTGATTATAGAGATCCCTTAATTGGATGTCCTTTTTATTACTTTCCTCCAATAATCAAGCAAATTGTGCGAAACAAAGAGAGAAAAATAGTTAACTATGCAAGATTGAAAATAACTGTTGGTGAAGAATATTCTAAGTTAATTGTCAATAATCTAAAACTAAAAGAAAATGATTTTCATATCGTTCATAATGGTTTTTATGAAGAGGATCTACCTGAGATAACTTCTGATAAAGGAACAAAATTTACAATTTCATATTTTGGTCACTTTTATTTGTTAAGAAAGAGAGGATTTGAAGCTTTGGTAAATGGAATAAGCAAAGTTATACAAAAACACAATCTTAAACAGGGAGACATCTGTTTACAATATGCAGGAAAGATTTCAAGAAAGACAATTCAGAAGATAATTAAACCTGCAAATATGGAAGAAAATTTTAAAGATTTAGGTCTTCTAGTTGATGAAGAACTTTTCAGTGAAATAGGAAAATCAACACTGAATGTTATTATTATACCACCAACAGTTGAATACAACTTACCATCGAAAATGTATGATTATGCCTTTTGTAATTCTCATGTTCTACTAATAGGAGAAAAGGGTGCAGTTTCAAATTGGTGTGAAAAAGTAGAGCAAGTATATACACACGTACCTATTGATGAAGATAAAATAGAAGAAGAAATTTGGAAACTCTATAATAAATGGAAATCTGGCAATCTACAATATGGTTGTAATTCAGAGGAAGTTAACCAATTTAAAAGAAGAACAAATGCTCTTAAAATGGCTGAAATAATCAAAAAAGAATTGCATAAATAATAATTATAATACTCGCAGAAAATCAACGAAAAATGGTTTCTTAGCTAATCTAAACTAGGTTTTAGTTTAAATGGAAGAGCAATTATAATGGCAAGCATTGAAAAATAAAACAAAGAGATTACAACCCAAGCTAAAGATAAAACCATTAGATTTTCAGTTGTTTTTTCTATCAATATTGTTGATAATTCTCCCCCTGCTACGCCAGTAATTAACATAAGTAGACTAAACCACCTAAGGCAATTTCTTTGGAAAATGAAAATGAAAAGAAAGGGAAATACTAAGACAATATATGAATATTGCATCTTTGGAAAGAAGATCAAGAATAGCATCAAACTGATTGTAGTGTGTTCATATAACCATTTTTTTCTTCTCAGAAATAGTAGAAAACTAGATATGCCTATTAATGCTGCTGTTATGATTACAAAAACAAAACTAAAGTCATCTATATTGAAAGTTAAGCTAACTTGTAATATTGTTAATAATCCTTGATTTCCGTTATGTCCTATTTCATTCTTAAATTGTAAGAGAAAATTCTCTGGAGAGATAAAGTAAAAGGGTATATATGCCATTAAAATTCCAAGGACTAGTAAGAAAGATTGAATCAATCTTTGCTTCCAATTTTCGCTATAAATCCAAATAAGAGGAGCTAGGATAATTGGGAAATATTTCAATCCAGTCCCCAATATTATTACTAAAATCGCTAGATAGTTTTTCTTCTTTTCAAATAAATAAATAGGTAAAAGAATCAACAATGGTAGTATACTTTCATCTGAACCCCAAAACGAAACGATGTATAAGAAGAATGGATTGATTGCAAACGTTAAAGAAATCCAGAAAGAATGTTTATTCTCTTTCAATTCTAATAATTTATATAAAACAACTGCTGCTGCAATTAAACAAATTACAAAGAAGGTTCTAAATACATATGATGAGAACATCATACTTGCTGAATCAGTAAAATTAGAAGAATTCAACAAATCTGGGGAATAATCATTTGTAAAAATCATTGAGATGATTATTAATGGAGCCCACAAATAGGGACTAAGTGGAGCGGCATTTGTATAGAAATCTCTATAGGGTAACAATCCGTAAAGAACTCCTTTCCCCCTATTGTAGAATACTACTTGATCTGCGATAATCACTTGATAAGAGGGGTCAATATAGCTTACGTATAGTGCATGGAAAACCAGAGTAA